>DASXVI010000115.1:0-6859 GCA_036504315.1 Nitrospirota bacterium | reverse complement strand
CACTTAAAGCGGCTCGCAGACGAGATGGCCCACTCGCTGTTCGGGTTATGCCTCGATGTCGGCCACCGCGAGTTGTTTTCGGATATTTCCGCCGCAGACTGGCTGTCGGGGATGCACCCGCATGTCTTCGAGCTGCACCTGCACGACAACTTCGGCACGGCCGACGACCACAAGCCTATCGGCGATGGCAGGATCGATTTCGCGCCCCTGCTCGCGCGCGTGAAGGAACTGGGTATCGACCCGGTCTATACCCTGGAAGCCCACAACCAGCCCGATGCAATCCGAAGCCTGGAATCCCTGAAAAAATACCTATAAAAAATAAAATAGCGGCGGGCGGGATGTTGTCAACGCGGCAAGAATTTTCTTGCGGGCTTCCCGCCAGCCGGGCCGCAATATTAAGGGCCAGCCTACGGCTGACGCCCCGAAGAATCGCGGCCCTTTGTCGGAAAGCCCGCTTCGAGCGGTTTATCGGCTATTTAGGATGACAGCCGTCGCATCCTTCGCGGCGGGTCAACTTGTCGCCTTTGGCCCCGTGCGGGTCGTGGCAGGTGATGCACATCGTCTTGCCGTTTTCATCCAACGGCATGTCGTCCGGCATTTTAAACAGCGGCGCCCTGCCCGTCTCGTGCAGGTGGCCTGGAATTGGAAGCTCATGGCAGAGCTTGCACAACTCCGCGCGGCTTGCCTTCAGGTTGTATTTAAAATCCGACGAATGCGGGTCGTGACAGCCTGAGCATTCCCCGTTCTTAAAAGGCGGGTGAAGGCTGTTCTGGCCCAGCCACCTGTCCGCGTCCTCCTGATGGCACATCAGACAGACCTCGTTCTTGGCCTTCACAAGCTGGAAGGGGAACGGGGAAGAATGCGGGTCGTGGCATATCGCGCACATTCCAGCGCCAACCGGGCCGTGCAGAAGCTTCTTGGACTTGTCTATCTTCCTTCTGTCTTCATGGCAGCCGTAGCACTGGATATCATCGTTGTCGCTGATCTTGTATTTGTTCGGGGTACTGTCCGGGTCGTGACAGACTGTGCATATCCCGACGGACATCGGGCCGTGGACATACACATTCTCGTTGAGCGACTTGTGGCATTTAAGGCAGCTCTTCTGCATCCCTGTATCGATTTCTATCTTGGTAAGCCCCATCTGGTGGCACTGCTGGCAAAGCTCCTCATTCTTGGGCTCATGGAAAGTATAGGGCGGATAACTGCTGGTCACGCCGCCTTCGAGCTTGGATGAGCGGAAAATGGAGAGGCTCTTGACGTTCCACGCGCCCTCCCCCTTCCTCCAGCGTACGTCGATCATGTTTACGCCGAGCGAGAGTATTATCTGCGCATGGAAAAAGTTTTCATAGAATACCGGCGTGGCAGCCTGGCGCCCGTTGTTGATGATGACTATCTCAACCTTTTTTGCCCCCTCGACCTCTCCAACGAGCGATATTTTTTTGCCGGTGGTGGACTGGGCCGCCATCATCGACTCGCGCCTCTCGCCGGACATTGCGGGCATGCCGCTCTGGATTGACGTGAGGCTCTCGGGTACGATAACATTGATGCTGATACCGGGCGGGTCCGCGGCGAAGGCAGCAGTGCAGGTCAGGACGATGAGCGCCGCCAGAAGGCGGGCAAGGGGCAGGAACGCGGATGCCGACTTATTTGGGCACATACTTGTAAACCATGTTCTTTACCGCGTCGGTAACATAGACCCAGCCGTTCCTCAAGACCGTTATGCCCCTCGGGTCGGCCAGTTCATCGCCGCCGAACTCGTACATAAACTCGCCTTTGTTGTTATATACCATTACTTTTTTCTTGGCCTTGTCGGTAACGAACAGGGTGTTGTCGAACGAGTTCATCGCCATCGCGACCGGCTGGCGGAACTGGCCTTCCTTGTCTCCGGATGTGGCAAAAACGCCCTTGAACTGGCCGTCCCTGTCAAACCTCTGGATGACATATGTGCCGTTCTGCATCCGGTCCAGCACCAGGAACCCGCCGAAACCTGTATTGTCGAATGCCAGAGCCGTTGGCTGAGTCAGCCGCCCCGCTCCGTACGGAAGGGTTATATTATTGCCCCATTCGCGGAAGAAGGTCGCGTCCGTAGACGGGTTCATCGCGTTTATATAGAAGCCCTGTATCCTGCCGTTTTCTGTGTCGGATACATAAAGTATGTCCTTGTCGTCCCGCACGCAGTAGGTAGGCAGGTTCAGGAGGCCCTGAGAAAAACCGAGCCCACCCCATATGAACGGCGCGAGCAGCATCGAATTTGCCTTACCGGGCGTCGAGCTAAGATAAAGCGTGTCGAGTATCACCTGCCTGTTGTCGCGGCTGTACTTTTCCTCCAGGCTGTCGGGGCCTGTGTCCGGCGAATTGCCGGCATTTTTGGTAAGCATGGTGAACACGTTGGATGCGCCGATAGTCGGGAAGCGCTCTGCCGGCGTCTTCGTCAGCAGGAACCTCTGGATACGGTTGTTCAAGGAGTCTACTACATGGATTCTTGTCAGGCTCCTCGATTCGTCCATATCGAGAGAAATGCCGACCGGCTTGTTGAATTCGAAATCACCCGTCAGCCTGAGCACCTGCCCTATGCCAGCGACATTCTGCTCGACGAACTCGCCGTCTCCCATCCCCTGGCGTCCCCATGTAAGCTGGAACTGGCCGAAACGGTCAAATTTCTGGATGCGGTAGTTGCCCTGGTCTACGACATATATGCTTTCATCCTGTTCATCCACCGCAACATTGACCGGCGTATCGAAGAGCCCTACACCCAACCCGTAGCCGCCAACGGACAAATCGAGCTTGTAGGGCGCGGAAACCATGGACTCCGAGCGAGGCTTCGCCTGGGAAACGAGCGGTATCGGAGCGGCGGAAGACTGCTTCGGTTCGCTCTGAGCCTGTATCGAGGGCTGGTCTGTTGGGACGGTCGGGATAGACTTCGGTTCCTGGTCCGGCGGAGCGGGGTTCTGGGCTCCGGCCTGAGTCGAGAGAGACTGCTCCTGAGACGCTGGCGGTGTCGCCTGAGACATCAGCCTGCGCTTTGCCTCCTCCATGGGAGACAATTTTTCCTGTGAGGGTTTTTCCGAGGCTGCGGCCTCTGTGGGATTAGTCGGGGTGGGGGATTGCTCGGACTTTGACGCTACCGCCTCGCGTTTTGCGGCAGGCTTCTCGGCCGGTTTTGGAGCAGACGCCGTATCCCTGTAAGACGCGGTCGGGGCGTTGGAGCGGCCAATAACTACCCGGCTGCCGCCGCACCCAGGGAAAGAAGCCAGAAAGACAAAAGCCGCGGCCAGAGAGGTCAGGACGCGGCTTGCGGTATACAAGTTTTTAGTCGGCATTTTTTTAGGCTGGCGATATGTTTATTAATTCCCCGACACCGGCCAGTTCCCGATAGTAACGGGCACAGGCACTATGCCGGCGGCGGAACCCTTGACCTCTGGGGCAGGAGTTGCGGCCTGCTGGTTCTGCGCAGGGGTCGGTTTTACATTAACTTTGGCCGCGGCATTCTGGTCTGCGGCCTTCTTCAGGATGGCCTCGGCCTTCTTGCCCTTGACTTTCTTGTGCCTTACTTCGCCCGCCAGGTCGTCTACGAGGTCTTCAAGCACGCCCCTCGTGACATCTATGACGGTCGGTCCGTCGGAGAAGCCCAAGGCTTCCGAAATGGACCCGCCGCCCTCCTTGGATGCGTTGCCTAACCAGAGTATCGAGCCGGTTTCGACATCGACCATCCTGAGCGACACGGCGAACTGCGCGCCCTTACTGGACCGTTCGTTGTATTCGTGCACTGTACCGAATATAACCGCCTGCACGCCAAGGTTATCCCCCAGCGTCTTGACCGAGTCCTTGCCAAGGTTGTCCGTATCGCGCAGTTTCAGCTTTTTCATTACCTCAAGCATTTCGCCTTCGTCCACAACATCCTTGAAGGCGCCGGAGATATAGATTTCAGATATAAGCAGGTCCCTGACCTTCTGTCCAGCGTCTTTGTCTTTGGATACATTAACCAGGGGCATAACTGCTACATCGCGGTTGGGCCCCCATTCAGGGTAGGTAACGTAGATCGATTCAGAGATAGGCTTGGAGAATAGCCGGGTAGTCCCGCCGCCACCGCATCCGGCGAGCATGACAACGGACGCAATAAGCGCCGCCGCTAAGGATCTTTTTACTAAATACATCAGAAAGCTCTCCCTCCCCCAAATACTAGCAAGACGCTACTTTATAACATGAATCAAGGCAAAGTTCAAATAAATTTTTATTAATTGGATTAAATTTCTTTAATTTATTTCTTCACATCAAGCACTATGTATAATGCCTGCGAAGTGCTCCGGGGAGTTGCCATGGTAACCGTGTAATCATATCTCGCCTGAAGGGCCATCGCTATTTTTCTTAACCTCAGGGACAAGCCGTAAAGCGCCGCAAAAGTTGCGCTGCCGGATGCATTGCTCGAGTTCTGAAAAAGCGCGTTGACACTGACCATATGCGGTTGCATGGCCCAGTTTGCCCGAATTGAATAGGCGCTCGTAGTGCTTGTCGGCCCGGTACTGGTCTTAGTCGTGGAAAACGTCGCATCCGCACCCACTGCCGTCCTCGGTATAGGGTTGATGAGGTTCATCCTGATTACCGCGGTATTGCTGTCGCTGGTGGTGCTCACGCCGGCCCCGCTTTCTGATATGCTGTGTCTTAAGTTGTCGTTAAAAGACAAATCCAGCTTTTGATGCAGTTTCATGCTGAATGTCATGGGCAAAATGAACTCGGTCGTAGTCTGCTTCGAGCTGGTCGAGCCTTCGGTGGAAGTGTTGGCAACCACCCTGCTGACATAGGGCGCCAACTGGAGCCTCTTGATCGGGCCGATGTCCATTTTAAGTATGGTCTGGTTGGTATCCGAATTAGACCCTGCCGAGCTTCTCGCCACATAGGAATCCGACAGGGTGAGCGAGACGAGATGGTTTAGCCGGTAATTCATTACCCAGTCGAAGTTGTCCGTGGTGCTGCTTGTGCTTTTGGAGGTCGCCGCGCTGTTGGAACTGAATGAGTCCGCCCTTTTTTCGTATCTCGAAGATATTGCCAGACGGCCTATTGAATGCAC
This sequence comes from Nitrospirota bacterium, assembly GCA_036504315.1. Classification (GTDB taxonomy): domain Bacteria; phylum Nitrospirota; class JACRHJ01; order JACRHJ01; family JACRHJ01; genus DASXVI01. Next base: position 1,794 of record DASXVI010000115.1, on the reverse strand, counting down.
GAAACTCAGGCCTCCGACTGTCGCCGAGGTGCTGGTGACGGTCGTCCCATCGTCCGAATCCACGAGCGAGTACGAACCGTAAAACCTGAAGAACCTGGGCATGGTGTAGTTAAAATTGGTTACCCAGTTCTTGTCGGTTGCCGCAGTCGCGACCGCGGTGCTCGAATTGCCGGAATTCGTCCTGTACAGGTAGTCCGTGCTGATATTGGCTCCTCTGAACGGCAGGAAGGTATACCTCGCCTCAACGGCATTGGTGTTCCGGGTGGTCTGCTCTGCGCCGGTCTTGTTCTTCAACATGTCGAAGTTATCCCTCAGACTAATGGACATCTTCGGCCCCAGGTTCTTCGCAGCGCTGGCCTGCCCGACTATCTGGGTGGTTGCTGTTTTGACGCCGGTAACATTATCTTTGCCCTGCTGGTTTCTGAAATCCGCGTTCAAGGTAACTATGCCTATCCTGTAGTTGGTGCCGAACTGCAAGTCCTTTGTGCCGGAATCGGAATTAATTGTGCCGTCGGTCGTCTGTTTCTGGTCGCGGAGGCTGTATCTGAGCCTTATTGTCGGGAGCCGCCCCGCAGAAAATACCGTGTCGATATAATAATCTCTTGAGATGCTGACAAGCTCTCTGTTTGTAGCCTGGAGGATCGTCTCGTTCCTTGTTATTTCCCTGTAGCCGAGGCCGGTCTGTAAAGAGTTGGTTGCAATCCTTAAATCCATGTTGGGCTGGATTTCGGTGCTCTTGCTGCCATTGCTCGAGTTTTCGAGAACATCAAACCGCAGTATTCCCGACATCGACAGCCTGGATGCAGGCCTTGAATTCAGGTTAAAATACATCGAAAATTTGTCCTGCGTCAGCGATGTGCTGGTCGCGCCGGTGGCGGTGGAACTGCTCTGGTGGGTGACGGATAAGCCGGATGACACGGAGGCGCAGGAATCCCACGGAAACGCAAGAAGGAGCAGGGCGGCGGCAGCCGCTCCCAGGATCCCCCCCCTGAATCCAGGCACAATACTCTCGCGTTTATTTCTTTTTTTAAGGCAAGAAAGCAATCTTTTACTCGTCTGCCGCGTCCTGCGGCCTTTTGGGCGTAGCCCGCCTTGGGATTATCCCACGGCCCCCCCAGATTTCTGCCAGATTACCTGATAATTCCTATCTCTTTGCCCTCAATGACATAGATGCCCTCATCCACGGTTATGCCGTCAAGCTTGCCGGATACCGGCGCATGGACGACCATATCGCCGAGCGGGCCCGTTACCACCGCGAGCGTATCGCCGCGTCCTACTTTGTCTCCCAACGCCTTCAGCCATTTGACAACTCTCAGCTCGGTGAAGTCCATATTGTCGTAGACCATCGGGGCGATTACCCTGCCGGCGGCCGACTTCAGTTCGTCGTCGGTCGGAGGCGGGGACTTTGCAGAAACATCGATAGTCGCAACGCCTGCGGACATACCGGCGGTGTATACGAAATCGCAAGCTCCCCGCTCGCTGGTCGTGCCCTGAGTCTCTGATAACGAGCCGTTCCCGCCTCGCACCGAATATGAGAGGCTTATCCCGTCGGTCGGGTTGTTGTTCACATCAGCGACCTCGACCACCACCCGCGAACTGCTTATCCCGTCGGCAGGCAGGGTCTCCGGGTAGGATTTAATCAGCATCTTTGCAGGGGCGTCCGGGGTGAGGACTATCACGGCGGAGACTGATGCGCCGGTCGATGCCTCGGTCGCGGTTATATAGGCCTTGCCGGCCTTTGTTCCAGCTATAAAAAATGTCTGTGCGCGGCCTGCATGGTCGGTAATATCGGAT
>DASXVI010000114.1:0-5176 GCA_036504315.1 Nitrospirota bacterium | reverse complement strand
GACCTGCCGGAACTTGCCGGCGTGCTCCGCAGGGGCGGGGTCAGGGCCGTTGCTTCTTTCACGGACGCGTCGCAGTTTGCGAACATAGACTCATCGTTTCCGGCGGACAACATCGACCTGCACGCGGGCGGCGGCGAGTTTGCGGCGCTCCTGGCCTCGGCATTGGATAAATTTCCGGACAAGCCGGTATCTGTTTCGCTTGTGCCGCGCCCGGACAATATCGGGTATATGAAGCAGGTAATAAATACCGCGCTTGACAGAGGCCTTCGCATCTTCAACCTTGTAAACCCGGACCTCATATCCGGCGGCCCTGACCTCAAGCCTGACGGGTTTGTCCTGACGGCCCCGGCACGCGCGGAATGGAAGGGTATGTTAGAGGAGATGCTGAAGCCGCTCGGCGATACCGTTAAACTGTTCGTGCACGACCTGTTCCTGCACCAGTCCCTTGCGCTTCCGGGCCTGGGCGCAAGGATCGAGTACGCCGGATGCCAGGCGGGGGACGCGGTCGCATTCATAGGTAAGACCGGGCTGGTTTACCCGTGCGCCTCCATGCCGGTCGCGCTCGGAGATATCAGGGAGACGACGCTGCGCGAGGTATGGGCATCCCCCGCGAGGGAAAAGGTCGTCTCAGATATCAGGACCATCCCGGCCGACTGCGCATCATGTGCCGAGGCCTCATTGTGCAAGGGCGGCTGCCGGGGTCTCGCATGGGTAATGACGGGCAGGGACTCCGCCGACCCGGCCTGCGAAGGCGCGCCATGCCGGTAAAAAAAGCAGTCGAACTGCTCAAGAAATCCCTGCCGATAGCGGTATCGATAGCCCTCGTCGCGTATCTTCTGTCCCAGACCAAAATCAGCGAGATATGGCAGGTGCTGGTCAATTTTCCGGCGGGATACCTGTTGGGCGGCTTCGTCCTTTTCGTAATGGGCCATTTCGTGAGGGCGGTGAGGTTCAAAGTCCTGCTCGGCGAACGCGCGAAGGTGGGCGGGCTGTTCTCGATACTTGCCGTCCAGACCGCGGCCTCCGGCCTCCTGCCGCTCCGCTCCGGAGAGTTCTCCCTGGTCTACCTTTTAAAAAAGCAGGACGGGATAGAATACCCCGTCGGCACGGCGGTACTGGTGCTGGCAAAGACGCTCGACTTTCTGGCCGTCACGGCGCTTTTCTTCATATCGTTCGGCAGCCTCCCGGTCATACCGGACTTCTTCAGGAAACTCCTGCCGTGGGCGGGCGGGCTGTTCTTCTTGATGGCCCTACTGCTGCTCCTGATGGGCCGCTCCCGCGAGATTTACGCGAGGCTCCCGGAGTTCTTCCGCGAGGGTCCGCTGGCCGACAACAAGTTGATGAAGGCGGTTAAGCAGGTATTCAAGGGCGCGGAGGTCATCCGCTCGCGCAAGACCCTCCTGCTGTCTCTCGCTGCCACGGCAGTCCTGTGGGCGCTCCTTTACGGCTCGAACTTCCTCGTGCTCTGGGGCGTGGGTTTAAAGCTCTCGCTTCTTGAAATGGTATTCCTTACGACCTCGATGTCGCTCTTTGCCAACCTGCCGATACATATGCCGGGCGGGTTCGGCACGACAGAATCTTTCTGGACGGTGCTGCTCTTTGCATTGGGCGTCCCGAAGGAGGTCGGCATCGCGACCGGGTTTGCCAGCCACCTTGTGACCATCGCGTTCGCGCTCGTCTTCATGCTCTACGGGCTGAAACTTATCAAATCCTGGAAAGGCGCGGAAGTTGTGTCCTGAAGTTTCGCCCGAAGTATCCGTAGTCATGCCGTTTTTTAACGCACGGCCCACCATCCTGCACGCCGTCAGGAGCATCCTCCGACAGACCCTTGAAAATATCGAACTCATAGCAGTAGACGACGGCTCGGACGACGGAAGCCGGGAGCTTGTGGAAACCCTCTCGGAATCCGACCCGCGCATCCGCATAATTGGCGTAGAGCGCGGCGGCATCGTCAAGGCGCTCAATGCCGGAATCGCGCAGGCGCGCGGCAGCCTTATCGCACGGATGGATGCCGACGACATATCCCACCCCAAAAGGCTTGAGCTTCAGGCCGCCTTCATGCTTGAGCACCCGGATATTGCACTTACCGGGACAGGCATACGGAAATTCCCCCGCAGACATATTATGGGCGGGATGGCTCATTACGAACAGTGGATCAACTCAGTCGTCTCGGAGACGGAAATCCGCCGCGACCTGTTTGTGGAGTCGCCGTTTCCGCACCCGACCGTGATGTTCCGCCGGGAGGCCGCCCGTTCCCTTGGCGGATACCGGGATCTGGGATGGCCGGAGGACTACGACCTATGGCTGAGGTTTGCCGAGGCGGGTTTCGGAATGGCGAAGCTCCCGCAACAGCTTGTGGCCTGGCGTGAGGGCGAAAAGAGACTGTCCCGGAGGGACGGGATGTACTCCGCGGAGGCCTTCCGGCGGGTGAAGGCGCATTTTCTTCGCACCTGGAGGCTTAAGTCGGCACGGGAATTGCAAATCTGGGGAGCAGGACGGGACGGAAAGACCTGGGCGAAGCTCCTCCGGGCGGAAGGTTTCAATATCGTCCAGTTCATAGACATCGACAGTAAGAAGATAGGCGGCAGGGCCTGCGGAGATATCCCGGTGGTCTGGCCTGCGGACATCATAAAGGGGATGCCGATTGTATGCGCGGTCGGGGTGAAGGGCGCCCGGGCCCAGATACGGGACTACCTCCTGCTCGACGGCTATGCCGAGCCGGAGGAATTCCTGTTTGTGTCCTGATTCCCGCTTTTACATTGATTTGGCATGGTTTGTGTAATATGATGATGTTATAATAAAGTTTTTAAGAGGAGGCCGTTTCCTTGAGCGAGATGTTCGACCGGATTAACAGGAAAATCGAGTACCTGAGGATTTCCATAACCGACAGGTGCAACCTCAGGTGCGTCTACTGCATGCCGGAAGACGGCATCCAGCCGCTCTCCCACGAGGAGATACTCAGCTATGAGGAGATAATCCGCATAGTGAAGGTAGCCGCCGAGCTTGGCATCTCGAAGGTGCGCGTCACGGGCGGCGAGCCGCTTATCAGGAAAAATGTCTCCCGCCTCATAGGAGAAATCGGCCGGATACAGGGCATCAACGATATTTCGCTTACGACCAACGGCGTGCTCCTGGCAAAGCTTGCTGCCGAGCTGAAGGGCGCGGGCCTCAAGAGGCTCAACATCAGCCTGGATTCTCTGGACCCGGAACGCTTCGAGCAGATTACGCGGGGCTCGAACCTGCCCGCCGTGCTGGATGGGCTTGCCCGAGCGGAGGAGCTGGGCTTCGACCCAATCAAGATTAACAGCGTGTCCATCAGGGGCTTTAACGACAGCGAGGCCGTGGACTTTGCCCGGCTGACGATAGAGAAGCCCCTGCATGTGCGTTTTATAGAGTTTATGCCGATTGGCGCGAGGGATATGTGGGACGAGTCCCGCGTCGTGACCGCCGAGGAGCTTCGGGGCAGGATATCGGCCGAGTTCGGCCCGCTTGAGAAGCTGGAGTCGAAAGGGGCGGACGGCCCCGCGTCTATGTACCGGATTTCCGGCGCGAAGGGCCTGATAGGTTTCATCAGCCCGCTTTCGCACCACTTCTGCGGCGAATGCAACAGGCTCCGCCTGACCGCGGAAGGGAAACTCCGGCCTTGCCTGTTCTCCGAATCCGAGATAGATTTGAAGACTCCGATGCGCACGGGCTGCGAAGACGAAGAGATTGCCCGGCTGATAGGCGTTGCGCTGTCTGTCAAGCCCGAAGGCCACCAGATGGCCGAGGGGATAAAGAACAAATACCAGCGGACCATGAGCCGGATTGGGGGATGATAAATGTCTGAACTTACGCATTTCGACGAGCAGGGCCGCTCAAGGATGGTGGATGTCTCCCGGAAGGAGGACACCGTCAGGGTCGCGACCGCGATGGGCGGGGTGCTGATGTCGCCCGATACATTCAGGCTCGTCATGGACAGGAAGATGAGCAAGGGCGATGTGTTCGAGGTCGCACGGCTTGCGGGCATCATGGGCGCAAAGAAGGCCTCGGGCCTGATACCGCTCTGCCACCCGCTGAACATCAGCTCGGTCGAGGTCCATTTCCACCCGGATGAGGAGAAATCCTTTATAGGGATAGAGGCGACGGTGAAGGTGACCGGCAAGACCGGGGTCGAGATGGAGGCGCTTACCGCCGTGTCCGCCGCAGGGCTCACGGTTTACGATATGTGCAAGGCAGTGGACAAGCGGATGGTCATTACCGACATCAGGCTTATCGAAAAGTCGGGCGGCCGCTCGGGGCACTTCCGCCGCGAGGAGGCTTAAGCCGGTGCAAGCAGTAATATCCGCAATTGTCCTCGGAATCCTGCAGGGTTTGACAGAGTTCCTGCCGGTATCGTCCACCGCGCACCTGATACTGCTCCCCTGGGCGCTTAACTGGAACGACCCCCTGCTGAGTTCGTTGAACTTCGATGTAGCCCTGCATCTCGGTACGCTTGTCGCCGTAGTGGCATATTTTCGCAACGACTGGGCCGCGCTTATCCGCGCCTTTTTCTCAAGCATAGCCAAAAAGAAGGCGGAAACCGCCGACGAACGGGTCATCTGGCTGATACTTATCGCCACGGTTCCCGGCGCAGTGCTGGGCAAGTTGTTCGAGCAAGATGTCGAGACGGTGTTCAGGAACCCGCTGTTGATAGCCTCGACGCTCTTTGTCGTGGCGATAATAATGATGCTCGCGGAGCGGTATGCCGCAAAACGCGAAGGCATGGGCATGGACGAAATGAAGCTGCCGCACGCGGTAGCCATCGGCTTTGCCCAGGCATGCGCACTGCTTCCGGGCGTCTCGCGCTCGGGAGCCACTATTACTGCAGGCCTTTTCGCGGGCTATACGCGGGAGTCGGCGGCGAGGTTCAGCTTCCTGTTGTCCACCCCGATAATAGCCGGGGCCTGCCTGCTTAAGGCCGGGAAGCTAATCGAAGGATTTCGGATGGGCGAGGGTACGGTTATCGTCGCGGGTGTTGCCGCTTCGGCGGTCTCGGGCTATCTTGCCATAGCTTTCCTGATAAATTACCTGAAGAAGCACCCGCTGGACGTGTTTGCCTGGTACAGGATAGCGCTGGCCTGTGCGGTATCTGCCCTGTATTTCTTTAAATAGTTGATTTTGTGATGCGGGTTGGTATATATTAACCCGCACAAAT
>DASXVI010000113.1:0-7835 GCA_036504315.1 Nitrospirota bacterium | reverse complement strand
TCGAGCTTCCCGGAAAGCGGGTCGAGGGCGTAAGCGTGCACGGCGCGGGCTGCGTGTTTTCTGCGGCTATCACGGCAGGGCTGGCAAAAGGCTTGAGCGTCGCCGATGCGGCATCCGAGGCCAAGAAGTTCGTGGCAAAGGCAATAAAAAAAGCGGTGCCGGTCGGAAAAGACCGGACACCGCTTGGACTATTATAAAATCGGCTACTGCGATATCTCCGTCCCTATCCCCTTGTCGGTGAATATCTCGAGAAGGAGCGCGTGCGGCACGCGGCCGTCCACGACATGGACCTTGCCGACCCCGCCCTGGAGCGCATCGAAACAGGCCGTGACCTTCGGGAGCATCCCGCCCTTTATCGTGCCGTCGGCTATCAGCGCCTCGACTCCTTCCTTGTTGATTGCCGGGATGAGTTCGCCGTCCTTGTTCAGGATGCCGTCGATATCGGTGAGCAGTATCAGCTTCGAGGCGGACAGCGCGGATGCGATTGCGCCCGCGACCAAGTCTGCGTTGATGTTGTAAGTCTCGCCCAACTCGCCCACGCCCACCGGGGCTATTACCGGGATAAACCCGCCCGCGTCCAGCGTCTTTAGTACCTCGACATTAACCTGCTCGACTTCGCCCAGATGCCCTGCGTCGATTATCTCGGACGCGCCGGTCTCAGGCGAGTGCTTCCTGATTATCTTCTTGCGCGCGCGCACCAGCCCGCCGTCCTTGCCGGTGAGGCCGACGGCTCTGCCGCCCGCGGTATTGATGAGCGAAACTATCTCCTTGTTCACCTTGCCGCCCAGGACCATCTCGACGATGTCCATCGTGTCGCGGTCGGTAACGCGGTAGCCGGAAACGAACTTCGGCTGAAGCCCCATCCGCTCCATCGTCTCGGATATCTGCGGCCCGCCCCCGTGGACTATGACCGGGTTTATCCCGATGAACTTCATCATTATGATGTCGCGCGCAAACGAGGCCTTCAGCTTCTCGTCGCTCATCGCGTGCCCGCCGTACTTTATTACTATGGTTTTGCCGCTGAACTTCTTGATGTAGGGCAGAGCCTCCATCAGGATTTCGGCCTTCTCGACAAGTTTCTTCATCCTCGCCTCTCTATTATTTTAAAGAATATACCTGCTCAAATCCTCGTCGCGGATAACATCGCGAAGCTGCTCGTGTACATAATCCGCCGTAATAGTGATATCTTTCTTTACCGCCTCTGGCGCGTGGAAGCTGATGTCATCCAGCAGTTTCTCGAGCACCGTGTAAAGACGCCTCGCGCCGATGTTCTCCGTGCGCTCGTTCACCGATGCCGCTATCGCCGCAATCTCCTCTATCGCCTCGGGCGTGAACTGCACCTCAAGGCCCTCGGTTTCGAGCAGCGAGGTATACTGCCTGATGAGCGCGTTCTTGGGCTCGGTAAGTATCCTGACAAAATCGTCCTTCGTCAGGTTCTCAAGCTCGACGCGTATCGGGAAGCGGCCCTGAAGTTCCGGTATCAGATCTGACGGCTTCGCCACATGGAACGCCCCGGCGGCGATGAACAGGATATGGTCTGTCCTTACCTGCCCATGCTTTGTGTTCACGGTCGAGCCCTCGATAATCGGGAGCAGGTCCCTCTGCACGCCCTCGCGCGATACATCCGGCCCGGCTCCCCCGCTCTCGCGGCCCGCGACCTTGTCGAGCTCGTCCAGAAATACTATGCCGGACTGCTCGACCCGCTGTATCGCCTCGCGGGACACCTTGTCCATGTCTATCATCCGTGAGGCCTCTTCCTGCGTGAGCGCCTTCAACGCCTCCGGCACCTTAAGCGACCGCCTCTTCGTCTTTTCAGGGAACATGTTCCCCATCATCTCCTTGAGGCTTATCTCCAAATCCTCCATGCCGATGTTCGAGATTATGCCCATCGGCGCGGACTTCTCCTTGAACTCAAGCTCTACGGTGCGGTCGTCGAGTTTGCCCTCGTGCAGCATCTTGCGGAACTTCTCGCGCGTCGCGGAGTCAAAATCCTCCTGCGGATGTTCGGTGTCAAAGCCCATCGTACCCGCCTCGCGAAGCTCCGAACGGCGTCTCGGGAGCAGCGCGTCGAGCAGCCTCTCCTCCGCCGCCGCGGCCGCCCTCTCCTGCACCTGCATCTGATGCTCATACCGGACCATGCCTATCCCGTGCTCGGCGAGGTCGCGGATTATGGATTCTACATCGCGGCCGACATACCCCACCTCGGTGAACTTCGAGGCCTCCACCTTTATAAAAGGCGCGTCCACAAGCTTAGCAAGCCTCCGCGCAATCTCGGTCTTGCCGACGCCTGTCGAGCCTATCATGATAATATTTTTCGGCACGACCTCGTCCCGCAGGTCGTCCGGCAGGCGCATCCTGCGCCAGCGCGTACGGAGCGCAATGGCGACCGCCTTCTTCGCCCCGTTCTGGCCGACGATATATTTATCGAGCTCGGCGACGACTTCCTTCGGCGTGAGGTTCCTCATTATTTACAGCTCCTCCATTACGAGCTGGAAGTTCGTGTATATGCAGATGCCTGCGGCGATAGACATGGACTCGCGCACTATCCCGGCGACGTCCAGGCTGGAGTTGCGTATGAGCGCCTGGGCCGCAGCCTGGGCGAACGGGCCGCCCGAGCCTATTGCCGCAATCCCGTCCTCCGGCTCGACAACGTCGCCTGTCCCGGATATTATGAACGTGTGCTCCCCGTCCGCGACAATCAGCATGGCCTCGAGCTGGCGGAGCATCTTGTTCGTCCGCCATTCCTTCGCAAGCTCGACGGACGCGCGCGCTATGTTGCCGTGGTACTGCTCGATTTTGCCCTCGAACTTCTCAATCAGCGTGAAGGCGTCGGCCGTCGCACCGGCGAACCCCGCGAGTATGCGGTCGTTGTACAGCTTGCGGACCTTCTTCGCGTTGTGCTTCATAACCGTCGCGCCGAGGGTCACCTGACCGTCGCCCCCGATTGCCACCTTGCCGTCCTTGCGGACGCATATTATAGTCGTTGCATGAAATGTATTGGACATAATATTCCTGTAAAACAAATTGTAGGGGCCGTACCCTCGTGTCGGCCCATTCTTATTTTCACCTCAGGTAATATTCTCCTGAACGCGTCTCAATTGCTCGCCCGGAAGGATTCGAATTACTTTATCACCCTCGCGAAAGCGGGGGTCCAGCGGCTTCAAAGTCCCTAGATTCCCGCCTTCGCGGGAATGACGAACCTTCCGCCCCATCCCCTACATTCACCCCTCGCCCTTCGGGAGAGGGGCAGGGGGTGAGGGCTTACCTTAGATATCTTTGCTCTCCTCATCCTTCTTTACCCTCGGATGCGCCTTGTCGTAAACCTCCATCAACTGGTCGAGGTTCACATGCGTGTATTTCTGGGTCGTCGAGAGCGACGCGTGCCCGAGCATCTCCTGTATCGAGCGCAAATCGGCGCCGCCCGCGAGCATGTGCGTCGCGAAGGTGTGGCGGAGCGTGTGCGGCGTCAGCCTGCCCTTCACACCGGTTGCCTTCCGGTATTTCTCCACCACCCTGCGGATGGTCCTGACGGCCAGCCCTTCGCCGCGCGCGTTCACGAAAACCGGCTGGTCGGACCGGGCGGCATGTATGCCGTTGGCGCGGCAGGCGTTCAAATATTCCAGCATCGCGGATGCGGCCTTGTCGCCGAGCGGTACGAGCCGCTCCTTGTTGCCTTTGCCGATAACGCGCACCGTGCCGTTTGCAAGCTCAAGCCCCTCGTGGGTCAGCCCCGCAAGCTCCGAGATGCGCAGGCCCGAGGAGTAGAAAGTTTCGAGTATCGCGCGGTCGCGCCATGCCGTCAGCGAGTCGCCCTCAGGAGCTTCGACCAGCATCACGGCGTCGTCCACCGACAGAAACGACGGAAGCTCCTTCTCCTTCTTCGGGGTCGAGACGAGCTTCGCCGGGTTTTTGTCCAACAGCCCCTCCCTGAAGAGGTACTTAAAGAAGCTCCTTATGCTCGCGAGCTTCCTCTGGGCGGAGGACTTCTTCAGCCCCAGCCGCGACATCTGCGCCAGATACCCGCGTATGTCGAGGTTGTCCACCTTCTCGATGTCCACCGGCTTTTTCTCCGGCCCCCGAAGGAACTCGTAGAACTGCTCGATGTCGCTCTCGTAACTCATAATCGTGTTTTCGGACGCGCCTCTCTCGTACTTCAGGTGGTTCAGGAAATCAAGGAGATGGTTTGCCAATGGAGCCTCCGTTGCCAACCTTCAAGGTCCTCAAGTGCCCGCTGTACCAATGCCTGCCGCCTCTGGTCCTTCTGGCGGTGCTTAACTTCCAAAGGCGGAAACAATGCAAAAATAACATTCGTCGGCTGAAAGTGCTTCGGGTCCGTCTTCGTCAGGTGCGTTATAAGCGCGCCGAAGGCTGTGGTCTCCGGCGGCGGCAGCATCTCGTCGCCGTTTAACGACCTCGCCGCGTTGATGCCGGCAAGGAGCCCCGTCGCGGCCGACTCGACATAACCTTCGATGCCCGAGACCTGGCCCGCCATGAATACATTCGGCCGCATCTTCATCCGAAGCGTCTCGTCCAGAAATGTCGGCCCGTTGATGAAAGTATTTCTGTGCAGGCTGCCGTAGCGCACGAACTCGACATTCTCAAGGCCCGGTATCATGCGGAATACGCGCTTCTGCTCCGGCCACCGCAGCCGCGTCTGGAACCCGACGATGTTGTATGCCGTGCCTTCCCTGTCCTCCATCCGAAGCTGGACGATAGCATGCGGCCAGCGGCCCGTGCGCGGGTCGTCTATGCCGACCGGCTTCATCGGGCCGTGCCGGAGGGTATCGCGTCCGCGTAGCGCCATCTGCTCGATGGGCATGCAGCCCTCGAAGCATTTGATAGACTCGAACTCTCTTGCCGGCACTTTCTCGGCCGCCATCAGCGCGTCGAAGAACGCGTCGTATTCCTCGCGGTTCATCGGGCAGTTGATGTAGTCGTCCCCGCCCTTACCATAGCGCGACGCCTTGAAGGCGACCGACATATCTATCGATTCCGCGTCCACAATCGGCGCGATGGCGTCGTAGAAGTGCAGGTGCTCCTCCCCGGTCATCCGGCCTATTTCCTCGGCCAGCTTGTCGGAGGTCAGCGGCCCGGAGGCAACTATGACCAGCCCGTCCGGGATTTCCGTCAGTTCCTGCCTTATCAGTTCAATATTATCATTTTTTTCGACCGCTTCCGTAATGAAGCGCCCGAAGGCCTCCCGGTCCACAGCGAGCGCGCTCCCGGCCGGGACCTTTGTCGCCTCGGCTGCGCTCATCACGAGCGAGCCCATCCGCCGCATCTCTTCCTTCAGGAGCCCGACGGCGTTGTGGATGTCGTCCGAGCGCAGGGAGTTGGAACATACCAGCTCCGCAAGCAAATCGGTATGGTGCGCCGGGGTATTGACCACCGGCCGCATCTCGTAAAGTTTAACATTTATGCCAAGCCTTGCGGCCTGCCACGCGGCCTCGCACCCGGCAAGCCCGCCGCCGATAATCTTTAGTTCCTTCACTTAGCTCTGCTCTCCGATTTTCTTTTAATCCATATCAATAAAAAGGGGCCAATAAGGCCCCTTAAGAAATTACTCGCCGACCTTCTCGCCTTCAGGCTCTTCCTTGTAGCTGCATTCCTTGTTCGGGCAGAGGATGCGCGTGCCGTCCTTCTTGGAGTATTTCTCTATCAGGTAATTGCCGCCGCAGTCCGGGCATTTCTTCGGTATCGGCTTGTCCCACGACGCGAAATCGCAGTCCGGGTACTTGCTGCATCCGTAGAACGGTTTGCCGCCCTTTGTCCGCCTCTCCGACAGGAAACCCTTGCCGCACTTCGGGCAGTCCACGCCGAGGGAAATCGGCTTGGTGGTCTTGCAGCCGGGATACGCCGAACACGCGAGGAACTTGCCGAACCTGCCGGACTTTATCACCATCGGGCTGCCGCACTTCGGGCACTTCTCGTCGGTGACCTCCGGCTCCTGGGCGGCCTTCGCGTTGGCGTTCGCCTCAGCCTCGGAACCCGGTATCTCGCGGGTGTTCTTGCACTCCGGGTATCCGGGGCAGGCAAGGAACTTGCCGTTTCTGCCCCACTTTATAACCATCATCTTGCCGCACTTGTCGCAAACGATGTCGGTCGGGGTCTCCTCCCGCTTCACATTGCGCATCGCATCCTGCGCGGTCGCAAGCGCCTTCTCAAACGGGGTGTAGAAGTCGCGTACCGCGTGCACCCACTCCGTCTTGCCCTCCTCCACGCTGTCGAGCTCGTCCTCCATCCTCGCCGTGAACGCGACATCGAATACATCCGGGAAGCTCGCCACGAGCAGGTCGTTTACTATCATCCCAAGCTCGGTCGGGTAGAAAGAGGTCTGTTTCTTCTCGACATACTCGCGGTCCACGATGGTGGACATGATGGCGGCGTAGGTCGAAGGGCGGCCTATGCCCTTTTCTTCAAGCTCCTTCACGAGGCTCGCCTCGGTAAAGCGCGGGGGCGGCTGGGTGAAGTGCTGTTTCGGTACTATCTTCTCGACCTTCAGCAGGTCGCCGACACGGAGAGCCGGGAGGTTTACGCCCTCGCCGGAGTCGTCCTCGTCCTCGGCCTTTTCCTCGTCCTTGCCCTCGAGGTATACCGCCATGAAGCCCTTGAACTTTATGACCTGCCCGGTGGCGCGGAAAGAATACTTGCCCGCCTCGATATCCACGCCGGTCTGGTCGAGTACCGCCTGGGTCATCTGGGAGGCGACAAAGCGGTTCCATATCAGGCGGTACAGAGCGAGCTGGTCCTTGTCGAGGAACTTCGCCATGCTGTCCGGCTCACGGTCGAGAGAGGTCGGGCGGACGGCCTCGTGGGCCTCCTGCGCGGCCTTCGCCACTGCATAGACCGGCGGCTTTGCCGGAAGATATTCCTTGCCGTACTTATTCCCTATATACTCCCTGACCTCCTCGACGGCCTCTTTGGAGACGCGGGTGCTGTCGGTACGCATATAGGTGATCAGGCCAACTGCGCCTTCCTTGCCTGTCTCAAGCCCTTCATAGAGCTGCTGGGCAACCATCATCGTCCTCTTCGCCGCGAAGCGGAGCTTGCGGGCCGCCTCCTGCTGGAGCTTTGAGGTCGTGAACGGAGGCACCGGGTTCTGCTTCTTTTCCTTTTTGTCTATCTTCTTGACGATGAACGGCTGGCCCTTTATATAAGCCAGTATGCCGTCGGCTGTCTCGCCGGTTTTTATCTCCAGCTTCTTGCCGGACTCCTTCTGGAGCTTCGCCGTGAACGGAGGCGGCGTCTCCGCGTTCAAGTGCGCCGTTACGCTCCAGTACTCGACCGGGACGAACTCAAGGACTTCCTTCTCGCGCTCGCATACGAGCCTGACCGCGACGGACTGGACGCGGCCCGCGGACAAGCCGCGCTTGACCTTCTTCCAGAGGAGTGGCGAGACCTGATATCCGACCAGCCTGTCGAGCACGCGGCGGGCCTGCTGGGCGTTGACCTTGTCGAGGTCTATCTTGCCCGGCTTCTCCATCGCCTCGAGAATGGCCTTTTTGGTTATCTCGTTGAACAGCACGCGGTAGAGCTTGTTCTTCGGGACCTTCAGCTCTTCGGCTACATGCCACGCGATGGCCTCCCCTTCGCGGTCGGGGTCGGGCGCGAGGTATACCTTGTCCGCCTCCTTGGCCGCCTTCTTCAGCTCGGTCATCACCTTGCTCTTGCCCTTGATTATCTCGTACTCGGGCTGGAAGTTGTTCGCAATATCCACGGCGAGCTTGTTGCTCGGCAGGTCGCGGACATGGCCGACCGACGCCTTTACGACGAAGTCGGTGCCCAGGTACTTGTTTATCGTCTTCGCCTTTGCGGGCGACTCGACTATTACGAGG
>DASXVI010000112.1:0-1808 GCA_036504315.1 Nitrospirota bacterium | reverse complement strand
CGCTCAGGAGTCGCTCGGCGACATAGTCTATATAGACCTCCCGGATGTCGGGGCGCAGGTCGAGGCAGACAGCGAGATAGGCGAGATAGAGTCCACCAAGGCTACATCTTCCGTCGTCAGCCCGGTAACCGGTGCTGTCGTGAAGGTGAACGGCGATTTAGAGGATGCGCCCGAGACGATAAACGAGGACCCGTACGGCAAGGGCTGGATAGTCGTCGTGGAGCTTGAGAATTCCTCCGAGCTCGACGGCCTGCTCGATGCCGAAGAGTACGCCAAAGTGGTGGAAGAAAACAAGTAGAGTCCTTCTTTTACATAGTCTGCCGCTTGGGGAGCTCCTTCATGGCTCCCCTTGCTTTTTTTGAAGCGAGGAACATATGTCCGAAAAAAATATAGTGATTTTGGGCGCGGGGCCCGGCGGTTATGTCGCGGCGATACGCGCGGCCCAGCTTGGCGCGAAGGTTACAGTAATCGAGGACGCCGAGGTCGGCGGGACCTGCCTCAACCGGGGCTGCATCCCGACAAAGACGCTTGTCGCCACGGCGGAGGTCTATGAGAAGGTAAAGGATTCCTCCGACTTCGGCATAGACATCGCGGGCGCGGCCACCGTCAATGTCCCCAAGATAATGGAGCGCCAGGGCAAGGTCATCTCCACGCTGGTGAAGGGCATAAAGGGCCTCTTCAAGATGCACGGCATACAGCTTGTCGAGGGCAGGGGCGTGTTCGTGGACAGGAACACCATCGAGGTCACGGCAAGAGACGGCAGCAAGCAGACCATTAAGGCCGAGACCGTGATAATCGCGACAGGCTCGCACCCGGCCGAGATACCGACCTTCCCGTTCGACGGCGAGAAGATAATCTCCTCGGACGACGCGATATGTTTTGCTGCCGTCCCAAAGAGGCTCATCATCATCGGCGCGGGCGTTATAGGATGCGAGTTCGCGTGCATCTTCAAGACTCTCGGCGCGGAAGAAGTCACGATGATAGAGATGATGCCGCGCTGCCTATCGACGGAGGATTTCGAGATATCCGACCTGATGGCGCGCGAGCTGAAGAAGAAAAAGATAAAGCTCATCACGAACGCGAAGGTAGAGAAGGTCACGGTTAACTCCGACGGGACTGTCACGGCCTCGCTCGAAGGCGCGGAGCCGGTAACGGCCGACCAGGTGCTGGTTTCGATTGGACGCGCGCTCAATTCAAAGGGCATCGGCCTGGAGGAGATTGGCGTGAAGCTGGGCCGCCGCGGAGACATACTCGTCAACGAATACATGGAGACGGATGTCCCCGGCGTTTACGCGATAGGCGATGTCGTCGGCGGGATAATGCTTGCCCATGTGGCGTCCACCGAAGGCCTGACCGCCGTCCATAATATCATGAAGGGCAACACGAAGAAGATGGACTACTCGGTCGTCCCGGCCGGGATATTCACCCTGCCGGAGATTGGCAGCGTCGGCCTCCGCGAGCAGGACGCCCAGGCGAAAGGCATTGCGGTAAAGACCGGCCACTTCCAGCTTCGCGGCCTTGGCAAGGCCCAGGCGATGAACGAGCTTGCGGGGATGGTAAAGGTCGTCGCGGACGCCGCAACTGACAAGGTCCTGGGTGTCCACATCATGGGCGCGCATTCCACGGATTATATACATGAGGCGGCGGTCGCGATGAAGATGGGCGCGACGGCTATGCAGGTGGCCGAGACGATACACTCGCACCCGACCCTCGCAGAGGCTGTGATGGAAGCGATGGAAGATGTCCACGGCATGGCAATTCATGTGCCGCCGGCGAAATAGCAGCCTTAATGGAGATTTTGGGCAAAA
>DASXVI010000111.1:0-3548 GCA_036504315.1 Nitrospirota bacterium | reverse complement strand
GGCTGCCACAGCCCTTTGTCCCACAGCATTACCGTACCGCCGCCGTATTCGCCTTCCGGGATTATCCCTTCGAAGCTTCCGTACTCGATTGGATGGTCTTCGACATGGACTGCGAGCCTTTTTTCGTGCGGGTCGAGGCTCGGGCCTTTCGGTACCGCCCAGCTCTTCAATACCCCGGCCATCTCCAGCCGGAAGTCGTAATGCAGCCTCGATGCGGCATGCTTATGGACAACGAATATCCCTCCCGCGCCGTGAGGGGTTCCGGGGCCGGGTTCGGTTGTTTTCTTGAAATCGCGTTTTTTATTATATTCGTCCAGGTCAGCTGTGTCCGTCATATCTACCCCGCCGCCCGCTTCTTATCCTCGGGAAGGGGAGCCGCACCGGCCCTCTCGCTCTCTTTCTTCTCCACGCTCTTCTTCAGCAGCGCCATCAGGTCTATTATCTCGGCGCCTCCCTGGGCCCCTGCCTGCACGGCTTCCGCTTCTTTCTCCGGCGCGGCGCGTGTCTCGCCGGTTTTTATTTTCCGGTCTATCATCTCAAGCACATCGTCGCGATAGGTGTCGCGGTACTTGTCCGGGTTCCATGCCTCGGCCATCCCGCCTACAAGTTTTTCGGCCATGTCCAGCTCGCGGTCGGTCACGCCTTCCTGCAAGGTATCCTCGCCCGGAAGCTCCAGTTCTCCGGCTTCCCTGAGTTCGGGTTTATAGCGGAGCAGGTCAAGGACGAGCAGGTTGCCCTGCGGTATGACGACGGCAAGGTATTGTTTGGTGTGGATGACGACGGTCGAGATACCGGCCTTGCCGGTACGCTTCAGGGTCTCGCGGAGCAGCGCGTAGCTTTTTTTGCCGCAGGGGCCGGGGGCGAGGTAATATGGCCGGTCGAAATAGGTAGGTGGAATCTCGGCCGCATCCACGAAGTCTGAAATCTCTATCGTCTGGGTCGCCTTCGGGTTTGCGTTTTTCAGGTCGTCGTCCGTCAGGATGACGAAGCGGCCTTCTTCATATTCGTACCCCCGCACGATATCTTCCTTCGGCACCTCGGCGCCGGTGCGCTTATTGTATTTTTTATACCCGATTGCGGACAGGTCACGCCTGTCGAGCTGGACAAAATTCAGCTCGTCGCGCTTCTCGCCAGGATAGAGCGCTACCGGGATGTTGACAAGCCCGAAGCTGATGCTGCCTTTCCATATTGCGTGCGGCACCGCGAGCCTCTCTGATGTCCGGGGGCACCGGCATTTAAGGCCGGGCCCCTATTAAAAAACGAATCAGGCCGCCATCCTCTGTTTCTCGCTGACCACATGATTATTTATGTTCGCGAGCGCGGTCCTGTCCAACACCTGCGGGGCTTTGGCGAAAATGACCCGCTCCTCTTCCTGTACATGGTGGTCGATGTTCTCCTTCAGGGCTTTTAGCTGGCCGTCCCAGTCCGCTCCCATGCCGGACGATTTTCCCAGCTCTCCGAGGATATTTTTAATCATCGTATGCTCGCTGTATGCATCCCTGATAGCGGCCTTCAGTTCGCTGGTCTCCTGTAGCGCCGGATAAACATACTCTTCCTCGATTGCGGTATGCGCTTCGAGTGCGTCCCTAAGCTGGCTGAACACCCGGTCGTCCCTGCCGGTGGAGGACCATGTCAACTGGTCGATCCACTGCGCTACCTGCCTGTGGTCCTGTATAAGGAGTTCGAAAGCTTTTTCCATTGTTGTTGCCCTCCTTTTATTATGCCGTTTTTACAAGTATAAATGCCGTGCCGGACCCGTCAAGTCGGCGCGGCCTTACTAAATTTAATAATGCATTTGTTATAATTATGTATAGGCAAGGAGGTGTCGTATGAGAAGGTATGTATTGCCGTTGATGTTTGTCTTGCCGGTCGTCCTGCTCCTGGCCGGCACGGCGGTAATTTACGCAGACTCGCCGTCCGGGTATCAGTCTAAATCTGAGCCGAGCCTGTCGAAGATAACGGACTACGTTATAGGCTTCAAGGGGCCGAACAAGACCTGCAGGGTTGAGACGATAGCGGCGACCAGTTCGGAAGAGGCTCGTTCCTATGCCCGGCAGCTCTGCCCGGAATGCGTTGTAAAGGATTTAACCGGCAGCCCGGAGTCTCGCGGGAATATGATGGCCGAGGCGCCCTGGGAGATTGTAACCCCGAGAGAAGCCTTCTGCGGAAGCTAAAATAAATTATTAAAACCCCGCCTTTCTTTAAGGCGGGGTTTTTCATGGAAATGCGGGCGAGTTATTGAGTTGACAAACGCAGGCCGGGAATATAAAATCCTCCGACTATGGCTCTTGGATTTAAACTGTTAAAGAAGGACAGCGGCAGCAGCGCGCGGCTTGGGTGCGTAACAACCCCGCATGGCGAGATAAATACGCCCATATTCATGCCGGTCGGCACCCAGGCCACGGTCAAGACCATGACCCCGGCCTCTCTCCGCGAGATAAACGCCGAGATAATCCTTTCGAATACCTATCATTTATACCTGCGCCCAGGCCACGAGCTTGTAAAGCGGATGGGCGGCCTGCACGAGTTTATGGGCTGGGACAGGCCCATCCTTACCGATAGCGGCGGGTTCCAGGTCTTCTCGCACAGCCAGCTTCGCAAGATTACGGAAGAGGGCGTGCGGTTCCAGTCGCACCTCGACGGCTCCTACCATTTCCTGACGCCGGAGTCCGCCACGCAGATACAGGAGGCGCTCGGGGCCGACATTATAATGTGCTTCGACGAATGCGCCGCTTACCCGAGCACATACGACTATTTCAAGCAGTCGATGGAGATGACGCTCCGGTGGGCGAAACGGTGCAAGGAGACAAAGACCCGCGAGGACCAGGCGCTGTTCGGGATAATCCAGGGCGGGATGCACCGGGACCTTCGCGAGAGGTGCGCGGCCGAGCTTCTGGAGATAGGGTTCGACGGATACGCCATCGGCGGGCTTTCGGTGGGCGAGACGAAGAACCTGATGTACGAGGTGACGGAATACACGGCGGCAATCATGCCCGAGGACAGGCCGAGGTACCTGATGGGGGTCGGCACTCCCGAGGACCTGGTCGAGTGCGTGAACCTCGGGATTGATATGTTCGACTGCGTACTGCCGACGAGGAACGCCCGGACGGGCACGCTGTTTACGAGTTTCGGCAAGATAAACATCAAAAACGCGAAGTTCGCGGAAGACAAAGGCCCGATAGACCCGGAATGCGGCTGCTATGCCTGCCGCAACTTCAGCAGGGCGTATCTGCGCCATCTTTATCACTCCGGCGAGATACTCTCGATGATGCTTAACACCATGCACAACCTGCATTATTATCTTGACCTCATGAGAAACATAAGGCAGTCTATTAAGGATGACAGATTCGTCCAGTTCAGGAATGATTTTTACGCCAAAAGGGAGGTAAATAATGTTTGAAAGTGTAGCATACGCAATGGGTCAGGCCGGTGGCGGGGCTCCGGGAGCAGCGCAGCCGAACATCCTGCAGTCGCTGATGCCGCTGATAATAATCTTCGGCATATTCTATTTCCTGCTCATCCGTCCCCAGCAGAAGAAGGCCAAGGAG
>DASXVI010000110.1:0-6428 GCA_036504315.1 Nitrospirota bacterium | reverse complement strand
ATAATATCGTTTATCCAACCTTTCTCGGCGGGCTTGATTTCCTTCATAAAGCCTATCCGTTTCCATTCTTCGCGAACAGTATTTTTATGAACCGGCGCACCGGAATCTACAATTTTAATCCGGCCTTCTTCGGCAAGCCCTCTTACCAAGATGTTGCAGCCGACCCACCCCGCCCGCCTCGCGGTATTTGAGAGCGGCTTTCTCTTTTCAATTATAGATTCCGAGAAAAAGAAACCCGGCACAAGCAGCAGGTTCGCTACCGAGAAGTCCTGCGCGTAGTTCAGGAACAGGAAATTCGGTGCGCCGCCGGAGAGGACGGCGGTTATCATATTCTGGTAGGCTCCGTCCGTTACCTTGCCGCCGAGGCGCTTCATGCACTTTAGCTGAAACTGCTCGTCGCACTTCGGACAAAAGAAATCCCTGACGGTGGTATTGTTCGAGTGGGCTGACAGATGGTTGGAAGAACAGGCAGGGCAATACATATTAGTCTCAAGCCAGCGTTCACTCATCACCCGGACGCGCTGGCTGGGGCTATTGTATTTTTCAAATGCTTCGGGAAAGTATATTGAAGTTTCCAAAAACCTCTTTTAGCTCGGCTCCGTCAAACTCTTCGGGTCGAGGACCTTTTTCAGTTCGGACTCTGTAAGTACATTCTGCTCGACGGCAACCTGCGCGACGGACTTGCCTGTCTTCAGCGCCTCCTTCGCAATCTCGGCCGCCTTCATATACCCGATATGCTGGTTGAGCGCGGTCGCAATCCCGAGGCTTCTGTCAACAAACCTCTGGCAGCTCTCGCGGTTCGCGTCCAGCCCCTCGACGCACTTTGTGCGGAACGCCCCCACCGCGTTCTTCAGTATCTCGGCGGAGGACAGGAGGTTGTGCGCCATCACCGGCATCATCACATTCAATTCAAGCTGGCCCGCCTGGTTCGCAAGCATTATCGCAGTGTCGTTCCCTATCACCTGAAAGCAGACCATGTCGAGCATCTCTGCCATGACCGGGTTTACCTTGCCGGGCATGATGGAGGAGCCGGGCTGGACCGCAGGGAGTTTAAGCTCGTCGAGGCCGGTCATAGGGCCGGAGGCCATCAGCCGGAAGTCGTTCGCAATTCTTATCAGGTCGGTCGCAAGCACCCTCAGCGTGCCCGATGCGGTCAGCACCGCCGTCTGGCTCTGCATCGCGAAGAAGAGGTTCGGACACGGGCGGACATCGAAGCCCGTTATCTCGCGTATCTCGTCGGTCATCATCCGGGCGTAGTCGCGGCCGGTGTTGATGCCGGTCCCTGCCGCGCTGCCGCCTATGCCAAGCTCGCCAAGCTCGGACATAGCCCACATAATCTTCGAGACGCCCTTGTCCACCGCCATCGTGTAGCCCGAGAACTCCTGCCCGAGGCGGATAGGCACAGCGTCCTGAAGGTGGGTGCGCGCCGATTTCAGCACGGAGTCGAACTCGCCGGACTTCAGGCGGAGCGCCATCCCGAGGCCCTGCACCTCGTCAATCAGGTCCATGAACACCGCTATCCCCGCAATACGCATCGCGGTCGGGAATACATCGTTCGTGGACTGGGACATGTTTACGTGGTCGTTGGGAGAGATGACATGGTAGTCGCCGCGCGGGCGGCCCATAAGCTCAAGGGCGCGGTTGGCGATTACCTCGTTTGCGTTCATGTTGTGGGATGTGCCCGCGCCAGCCTGGTAGACATCCACCACGAACTGCCCGTGGAGATGGCCCGACATTATCTCCGTCGCGGCCTTGATGATGTAATCGGCGGTGACGGGGTCGAGCTTGCCGAGCTTTCTGTTGACAACGGCTGCTGCCCGCTTGACGGCGGCGGTCGCCCATACCAGCTTCGGGTGCGGCCTAAGGCCGGAGATGGGGAAATTGTCTACTGCGCGCTGGGTCTGTACGCCGTAATAGGCGTCGGCAGGCACGCGCACCTCTCCAAGGGAATCTCTCTCGGTCCGATAGTCCATATGCCTCGTCGCCTTAGTGGATGCCGAAAATCCAAATCGGGTTGATAATATAGCTCAGCGTCTCGACCGCGCCTGAGACAGCATCCTCAGCCGCGTCGGAGCGGGCCGCAAGGTTTGAGTTTACATCTTTCGCACGGAAGACCTTGCGCGGGTACTCGCCGGTGGCGATGCCGCCCCTTGGGGCGATCAGGTACTTGTCGATACGGACATTCGCGTCTGGCGCGGCGGCCTTGACGGTCTGGACAAACTCCTTCTGGTCGTCCCGTACCGTATACGCGAAGTTGGTGTAGTCCTTGCCGACTACCGTGCCGCCGGGCGAGCCGTCCAGCACCACCGTCCCCGCATATATTGCCTCTGTATTGGCGGGTACGGTCAGTTTCATGTTTGTAACGAAGCGGTAGCCGTTGTGCGCGATCAGCGCGAGGTCGTATGTGCCGGGCGACAGGTACACGCCGAACGAGCCGTCGGAAGCGCAGGAGATCTTCTTCGTCTGCAGCTTGCCGCTTGCGTCACGGGTGCGGAGGTATATCCATGCGTCCTGCTCTTGCACGGGCAGATACCGCCCGTTTATGTTCTCTATCAGGCTTATCTTCCCGAACACGGCGGGCCGTCCGTCTGATGCCGGGCCCGGGGCCTCGCGTTTGACGAGGTCGGTGGAAGACGAACAGCCTGCCAGCAGGAGGGCGAACGCGAATGCCGTGAGGATGTACCGCTTTAGCATGGCTAACTCCTTCTCGAAAATGGATTGTTAGCTAAAAATATCACCTGATGAGCCTTCATGTCAACTGATTTAGGCCGCAGGCCGCCCGACTGGACAGAATGCGGGCGGGATGGTATTTTTAAACGTTATGAGCAAATAACCCCCTGAAGCCCTTCGCCGTACTCCAGAAATCCCGCATTCTTACCAAAATTGCCCTTTCGGGGACGCCAATGTCCGGCTCACTGTATTTTAAAAAGGAGGCTGTTGTTATGAGGTTTAAATTCGTGTCCGTATTCGCCGCCGCCGTTACGGCCTGCGCCCTCTATGCGGGAAGCGCCAACGCTATCGACAGGGCGGGTGCGGTATCCATCAGTCCTATGGTCGGAGTTTATATGTTCGAGGGCGACCAGCACTTAAAGACAAGCCCGAACTACGCGGCGGCCCTTGGCTATTACTTCAACGACAGGCTGGGTGCGGAGCTTGGCTTCAACTTCGTCGATTCGGGCTTCAGGCGGGGCGGCCTGAAGCAGGTGGATGTATTTTTATACAGGCTCGACGGTATCTATCACCTCACCGACTGGAAGGGCCTTTCGCCCTATGTGGCGGCGGGAGGGGGAGCTATCAACTTCTGCCCGAGGCCCGGCGGCTCGGATACAAAGGCCATCGTGGACTACGGCGGCGGCCTCGAATACTTCTTCAATGATTGCATGTCCGCGCGCGCGGATGTGCGCCATGTGATAATGTTCGACCATCCCCAAAACAGCCTGTCGTTTACCGCAGGGCTGAAGGTTTACCTGGGCTGCAAAAAGGCCAGGGCAAAGGAAGCGGCCCAGGTTACGCCGCCGGCAGTCCAGCCCGCGCCTCCGCCAGCCCCGCAGGCGAAGGCCCCGGCTCCGCCAAAGCCTGTTACCTGCATAGACCTCGATATAAAGTTTGACTTCGATAAGGCGGACATAAAGCCGGAATACGATTCCGAGGTCAAGAAGGTCGCGGACTTCCTGAAGCAGAACCCCAAGGCAAAGGCCGACGTTCAGGGGTTCACAGACGCGGTAGGCTCGGACGAATACAACCTCGGCCTGTCTAAGAGGCGCGCGGAGGCGGTCAGGGATTACCTTGTGGCCAACTTCGGGATTGAAGCTTCAAGGCTGTCGTCCGAGGGATACGGCAAGAGCAGCCCGGCCCTGCCGAACCTGACCGAGGAAGGCCGCTCCGAGAACCGGAGGGCGGTCCGCGTGATATGCAGCGAAGGGACAGACAAGCCGCTCGTCGTGAAGGCGGTCTGCGTCGGGCTGAAGGTGGAATTTGAGCCGGGCTCGGCCGAGGTGAGGCCGCAGTTCGATTCCGAGATAGGGCGGGTGGCGGACTACATGAAGGCGCACCCGAACGATATCGGGACAATCGAGGGTTACGCCGACTATAAAGGCCCGGCCGAGGCTAACCTGAAGCTCTCGCAGAAGAGGGCGGACGCGGTAAAGGACTATATGGTGTCGAAGTTCGGCATCCCGGCGGACAGGCTGAAGACAAAGGCCTTTGGTGAGGAGAGGCCGATTGCGGACAACACGACCCCGGAGGGCCGCGCCGCCAACCGTTACGCTGCGGAAGTATTCTGCGAGCCGGAGGAGAATGTGTCCGAGGCTAAGTAGGGCTTGAATAAATCAAAGGGCGGACATTATGTCCGCCCTTTCTAATTGTAGGGGCCGTACCAGCGTGTCGGCCCTTCTTCATGTACCCCTCCGCCTCATTTCCCCGCGTTTATCGGCCGCCCCGCAAAAGCCAGCGCCTCCTTGATTGCGCGCGCCAGGTCCGAAGGGTTGCCCTTGCCGAACGCGTGCATATAGAAAAGCCGGGGGTTCTCGTTCAGCATATGGCTGTGGAGCGCGGCTACCTTTATATTATTCGCTGAAAGCGAGCGCATGACCGGGTTGACTTCCTTTGCCATCAGCACCAGCTCCGCGTTTAGCGCGGCTTCGTCGCCGTCGCGCTGGAACTTCACCTCCGAGGCCGACCCCATCGCGGGCGGGACATCCATACCATTCATAGAGATTCGCTCCGGGCGCGGGAAGCTCATTTTCAGCACCCGTCCGACCCGCTCGCCTCCTCCTCCAAGCACCGCCTCCACATCGTTCCACTGCGCCTTGGGGGCCTCGTCGGGCTTCAAATCCGCAATAGGCGTGGCGGTCTGCTGGAGCACCTGCTTCAGCTTCTCGGAGATGCGGACGGGGTCGCCCTTCGCCGCGTAGTGTACGAATATGATGCGGGGCTTCTCGGTCATCATGTGCTGATGTATGGCGGTAATGTCGAACCCGTTTTTCATCATCTGCTCGACCGCCTTCGGTTCTTCGGCCTCGGTCAGGCAGAGGTCGCCCATTACCGCCGTCTGGCCTTCATCTGGCATATATCCGGCCCACGATACGAGCGCGAACTCCGGGTCGAGCTTCATCCCGTCAAGCTCCACCTTCAAGTCCGTCCTCGGGAACGAAACCTTGAATACCTGGCCCTTAAACTCGCCTTTTCTCTCGAATATCTTCTCGACCGAACCGAAATCCTGGGCGTGGGCGGCGGTGCAAAGGATAAATATGCTGACAATTGCGGCGTATAGGCGTCTCATGGTGGGGCCTCCTTTGGTTTTATCCAAGTTTAGCCCCTGCGGGAGTTTTTGTAAAAACGGCTTATATCTAATAATTATGAAGAGAAGATAAGGAGTGGCCTGGACTATTGGGAAGTGCTTGCCGCTCCAAACGCGGGCCGGGTTTCTGGCCCTGATTCGGTAGGCTGAGATACCCCGGATGAGTTGCCAAACACCGCTTCCGTCGCGGCGGGGGCGGGTTCCTCAGGGTGCATAACTTCCTCGAACTCCGGTATCACTACCCCGCGCCTGACCAGCACACGGTATATGAAGTTTGACCGCCGCGATATAAATTTCGACGGGTTGGTCGGGGAGAACCTTATCGGGTTCGGCAGTATCGACGCAAGCCGCGCGGACTGCACAGGCGAGAGTCCCGCCGCGCTCGTGCCGAAGTGGTACCTTGCCGCCTCCTCTATGCCGAATACGCCCGGCCCCCATTCGGCCACATTCAGGTAAATCTCGATTATCCGCCTCTTGGACAGCGCGCGCTCGAGCCGCCAGGTAAGGATTGCCTCCTTCAGCTTTCTGACGGGGTTCCTCGACGGCGACAGGAAGAGGTTTTTCGCCAACTGCTGGCTGATGGTCGAGCCGCCCGCCTTGAACTGCTTTTTCTTCAGGTCCTTCTCCAGCGCGGACTCCATGCCCTCGACATCGAACCCGGTATGCGACCAGAACTTGTCGTCCTCGGATATTATCACGGCCTTCATCGCATACGGCGAGATGCGGGACAGGGGGACCCACTTCTGGCGGACCTTCATGTCCTTGCCTTCCCGCGCCCACTGTGCCTCGCGGTACTCCATCATCGCGGATTTTTTCGGGTTGTCCTTTGCAAGGTGGGAGACACCGGGATATACGAAGGCCGAGAGTATGTCCAGCGCGAGGAGGCCGAACACCACGCCGAAAATTATTTTAAAATTCCTGGAGCTTGCCAGTTTCATATAACTCCGTTAAAGGCCGAACCGGCGGAAGAAATCCGGGAATACGGTTGTAATGAGCAGAAGCGCCGTCAGGACTATCAGCAGCACCGCCGTGGCCCACGCGACGACATTGAATATCGGGCCGTTGACATACTCGCCCATTATCTCCCTGTCGTTGATAATCTTGAGCATGAACACGAGTATGACCGGGA
>DASXVI010000109.1:0-7920 GCA_036504315.1 Nitrospirota bacterium | reverse complement strand
CGTGCCGGTTCATTATCCCATCCAAGTTCCGGCCGCTCGACACAAACACCCTGCCCGTAACCCTGTTCATTATCTGGAAAACGCCCATAGGCTTGTCGGCCTGCTTGTACGCATTCTTTGCCGCCTTCTTAGGGTCTTCCGCCTTTTCACTCTTCCTCGCGGGCTTGTCAATGGCACCTGCAGGTATGCCGACCGGCTCCGGCGCGTTGCCGAACCTGTATGACGCACCCCTGCGCTCCAGCAGGCCTTCGCCTATCATCTCCCGGCGGACGGTGCAGTAATCCGCAAAAAACGGCGCGATGGCCTCGGTCACTTCTTTCTCGGTATACTCCCGGCCCGGCTCGAAGGCGGCGGCCAGCTCCTCAAGGATTATTCGCCTCTTCTTCTGCTGCGCGGGCAGACGGGTCAGCCTGCCGTTTGCGAAATAGGTGTCTATCACCTTCCGCCGGTACAGGTTCATGCGGATGTCCTGAGTCTGCCTGTCCGTGCTTTTGAACGAGACCAGCTCCCGCAGCGTCGTCCCGAAGATTTCCTCGTTGATGCTGAAGACGGTGTAATACTGCTGTTTCTGCTTCGAGACGAGTCCGGCCTTCTCCAGCTTCGAGAGGTGGAACGAAACCGTCGAGGCCGCGAGGCAGTGGCGCTCGGCGACTTCCTCCAGGTACTGCGGCTTCTCCAGAAGTGCGTTGATAATCGCAAGCCGCGACGGGTCGGCTATCGCCTTCATTATGATTATGCTTTTCTCCGCGTCCATTTTCCTCCTCCATATCTAATTCGATACATATCGTTTTGATATATATCGAAACAATATCAGGAGCGCGGGGATATGTCAATAAAAAAAAGGCCGCCCAATCCGGGCGGCCTTTTTTGCTTCGTATTCAAGGGAATGCCAGGCGCGGCGGGTGTACCGCCAGAGGGTGAAAACCGCTGAGCGCAAGGGGCAGGGGCAGCCTCAACCAATTGGAGAAGCGAATGTTTTCAGCCGGTTGGCAGTATACCCGTTGCGCGTAAAATTACGAGTTGCCCCCACCCGAGCCTTTGATATTCCTAATCTTCGTCTTTTCTCCCGCTCCCGACAAACCAGTCGGCGCGGTCGGCGAAAAGGACATTGAATGTCGTAAGCGTCCCATAGCAGCGGGTAAGGTACTGCTGGAGGTCAACCTTCTCAGCGTCGCTAAGGTTCTTCGATGCGTTGATGTTCGCCTCGAGGACGCGTAGCTGGTTTCTTATCATAACAATCTTGTGGAAAAACAAATCTATGGGCACGGACTTCGGCTGGAGGCCTTCTTTCCCGGCCTTCATGACAAGCTCGCCGCCCTCCCATTTCTCGGCCATCGGTATTTTCCCGACAAGCCCCTCCTCGCGGAGCACCTCGCGGATCGCCTCTTTAAGCTCGTCCATGTCCATGTCTTCGTCGCCTCCTGTATCGGGCGGGGAGAGTGACAGCTCGGCCCGCGCGTCTTCATGCGAGAGGAACTTCACCCCGGCCTTGATGAAATTCACGATTATCTGCGCGCCCTCTACCCGCACCACCCTGCCGGTGCCGAACTTGTCGTGGTAAATGACAGTACCCGTCTGAAAGTTCTCCATTTGGCAATAACCTCCATTTATGCGGGCATTATACCAGATAATTTGCGAGCGATTACAACAAAAAAGGCCGCCCCAAACGGGACGGCCTTTTGAATTTGAGCCTGTCTGATTTACTTCTTCTGGGCTTCCGGCCTGTAATAAGCCTCTTCGTCCATGCTGGAGAAGAACTTTATCCCGCCCGAGGCGGACTTGTCGGCCTTCGAGGCGTGGCAGGCGGCGCAGAAATTCGCCATCTTCTTCCCGCCAGCCGTATCGACGCGCAGATACCTGTAATTCGTGTTGGACGGGTGTGGGTCGTGGCAGCTTACGCAGTCCAAAGCGCCGTTCCTGAGCAGGATATCCGGCACATTCGCCCTCTTCTTGTTGGGCACGCTGCCCCACGGGTGCGAGGTGTGCTGGGAGACCGGGGCAATGCCCATGCCGCCCTTGTCTGCATCGGCGTGGCAGCCGAGGCAGAGCGCCGAGATGCTCTTCGACGGCATGACCGAGCCCTGCGGCATCGCCTTGGTGTTCGGGGCCACCTCGAATATCAACTGGCCCTTCGCGTCGTGGATATTATGGCAGCCGGTACACTGCATGCCTTCGTGGCCGCCTGCGGCGAAGGCCGCACCGGCTCCCAAAAGTACGAACGATAAAGACAAAGCCAACTTCCGCAACATCGGTGCCTCCAGTTTTGAGCCTGACGGAATATTATACTGCCCCATGAGCTGCTTTTGCACGAAACTATACCAGAACTCCGTTTCCTGTCAAGCCTTTTTAGTTGCAATTTATTACCGCCAACCTTATAATAACCGCAGGTTATTGCGCCTGCCAAAGGCCCGCTTTATAAAAGGTTATACCCGCACTCGCAAGGAAATCCCATTTGGACGGAAATACAGCGAAAGACCTGCAAAACGCCCTGCCGGAAGGCACGGTACTTACCGGCCGAGAGGAGCTTCTCTGCTACGGGAGCGACTCGACCCGCGCCTTTGCGATGCCGGACGCAGTCGTCCGCCCGGCGGACGCGACCCAAGTCCGGGCAATAATGAACATAACAAAGGCCCACGGTACGGCGGTCGTCCCACGGGGAGCGGGGACCGGCCTATCCGGCGGATGTGTCCCGTCAAAAGGCGGGGTCGTGATTGCCTCCGAGCGGCTGAACCGCATCATCGAGATAGACCCGGCCGAGCAGATTGCGGTCGTCGAACCGGGGGTCGTCACGGCGGAACTCGACGCCGCGGCCCGTGCGCTTGGGCTTTTCTACCCGCCCGACCCTTCGAGCTTCCGCTCCTGCACCATTGGCGGGAACATCGCCGAAAACGCGGGCGGCCTGCGCGGGCTCAAATACGGCGTCACGCGTGATTTCGTGATGGCGCTTAACGTTATCCTGCCGGACGGACGCGAGATGCGCACCGGTTCGCGCACGGTGAAAAATGCAACCGGGTACGACATGACGAGGCTGATAGTCGGCTCGGAGGGGACACTCGGCTTTATCACCCAGGCCGTGCTGAAGCTCATCCCGCTCCCGGAGACAAAGGCCAGCTTCCTCGCGGGTTTTGATACATTGGAAGCGGCGGCAGGGGCGGTAGTCGCGATAATAAAGTCCGGCGTTACGCCCTCGACCCTCGAAATAATGGACGAGGTGACGCTTAGCGCCGTCAAGGATTATACAAAGGCCGACGGGCTCGAATATGCCGCGATGCTGCTTATCGAGGTGGACGGCTCCGGCCCGGATGTGGCGAGGCAGTCTGAGCGGCTCACCGGCGCGCTGGCAGGCTCGGGCGTGAAGGAACTTGTGCGGGAGGACGACCATGCCCGGCAGGAAAGGCTCTGGAGCGCCCGCCGCTCGGCCCTGACCGCCCTTGCGCGGATTTCCCCAAGCGTGATACTGGAGGACGCGACCGTGCCGAGGCGAAAAATCCCGGATATGGTCCGGGCCATCCAGAAGGCGGCTGCGGAACACTCCCTGCTAATCGGCACCTTCGGACACGCGGGCGACGGCAACCTGCACCCGACGATTATCACAGACCTGCGCGTGCCGGAGAACCGGATGCGGGTCGAGGCGGCGGTCGAGGACATATTCCATGCGGCAATCCAGCTTGGCGGGACGCTCTCGGGCGAGCATGGCATCGGGATTATGAAGGCGCCGTTTCTGGAGTCCGAAATCGGGGCCGACAGCGTCGCCGCGATGCGGGCCGTCAAGGATGCGCTCGACCCGGCCGGGACGATGAACCCTGGGAAGATATTTGTGTAAGTGCCCTGTGCGGTTTGTCATTCCTGCGCAGGCAGGAACCCAGCGGCTTCGCCTTGTTTGTCATCCCGAGCGTAGCCGAGGAATCTACATTTGACTAAACGGTCAACTGTGGGCCCCTCCGCTTCGGTCGGGACGACAGTCGAAGAACAAAAATGGCCGACACGCTACTGGCCGTGGGGGAGGATCCGCCTTTAACTTCTTAAACTGCGGATTCTTCGGCAAGCCTAAGAATGACAAAGAAATAAAAAGGCATCAATGACCAAGAACAAGCATTTAGAAAAATACCGCGACGCCATCTACAAGTGCATCCGGTGCGGGGCGTGCCGGGCGGTATGCCCGACATTCGGCGAAGAGTTAAGCGAGACGGCGGTCGCGCGCGGCAGGATGACGCTTGTCGAGGCTGTCTTAAACGGCGAGCTTGAACTGACCGACGCATTCGAGCAGACAGTGTTCCGGTGCGCGATGTGTGGGGCCTGCAAGGCAAACTGCCCCTCCGGCGTGGATGTGCCCGCAATACTCGATGCCGCGAGGCAGGACCTGGTCGAGGAAAAGAGGTCAGTCCCCGTCATACGGTTTCTGGCGAGGAAGTCCCTGAAGGACAAGCCGACGATGGACCACTCCTACGCCCTGATGGCGCTTGGCCGGGCCGCATACGGGCCTCTTGCCGCGACCCCGCTCGCGAAGTACCTCCCCTACCAGTACAAGGACTTCAAGCGGCAGTTCCCGAAAATTCCGATGAAACAGCTTTTGAAGAGGCTGCCGGAACTCTCAAAGGCCGCCGAATCCAGGGGCGTCGTCGCCCTTTTCGCAGGCTGCGCAATAAACTACATATTCCCGGAGGTCGGAGAGGCCGCCGTCCGGGTATTAAACGCCGCCGGGTACGATGTGCTGGTAGTCAAGGACGAGGTCTGCTGCGGCAAGCCGCTGAAATCGCTCGGCGAGGCCGACGCCTACCGGGAGCTTGCCGAGAAGACGGCGGCCCTGTTCGGCGGGCTGAAGGTGGACGCCATCCTGACCGGATGCCCCACTTGCGCCTTGACTTTGAGGGAGGATTACCCTAAAATTCTCCCCGAATCCAAAACAGTCCGGGCGCTGGCGGACAAAGTCGAAGACATCAACCGCTTTCTCATAACCAAGACCGACATACTGCAAAGGCTTGAAGCCGAAGGCCTGCAAAAACTCAGCGTCACCTACCACGACCCGTGCCACTTAAACCACGGGATGGGCGTGACAAGGGAGCCGAGGGAGCTGATAAACGCCGCGACTGGCGGCGGGCTTGTCGAGATGGGCGAGGCCGGACGCTGCTGCGGCTTCGGCGGGGTGTTCAGTTTCTTAAACTACGAGCTCTCCGGCAGGATATCCTCCCGGAAGGCCGAAAACATAATAAAGACCGGGGCGCAGGCAGTTGCAACCGCCTGTCCCGGATGCATGATGCACCTGCAGGACGCGCTGAAACAGGCCGGGGCGGAGGCGAAGACGGTCCATACCGTACAGCTTCTGGACGCGGCCCTGAGTAACAAGAAGGCTAAAAAGAAATAAGAGTGCGAAAGGGGAACCGCCGGGATGAAATTTTTTATCGATACCGCAAATGTTAACGAAATAAAGGAGGCCGTGAGCCTCGGAGTTATCGACGGCGTCACCACGAACCCGTCGCTGGTCGCAAAAGAGGGCAAGGAGCACAAGGCGCTCATCGCAGAGATATGCGGAATTGTGGACGGCCCGGTTTCAGCCGAGGTCATTGCGCTCGACGCGGCCGGCATGGTGTCCGAGGGCCTCGACCTTGCGGCCATCTGCAAGGACAAGATAGTCGTCAAGCTCCCGATGACCAAGGACGGCCTGAAGGCCTGCAAACAGCTCTCCGGCATGGGCATCAAGACCAACGTTACCCTGATATTCTCGGCCACCCAGGCGCTGCTCGCCGCGAAGGCGGGCGCGACCTATGTCTCCCCGTTCGTCGGCAGGCTGGACGACATATCGCACAACGGCATGGACTTGGTCGAGCAGATTGTCACGATATTCGGCAATTACGGCTTCCAGACCGAGATAATCGTCGCGTCCATAAGGAACCCGATACACGTCATCGAATCGGCAATGATGGGCGCGCATGTCGCGACTATCCCGTTTGCCGTAATCGACCAGCTCGCGAAGCACCCGCTGACCGACATCGGCATCCAGAAGTTCCTTGCCGACCACGCGAAGTCGAAGAAGTAACACCCCGGTATTATGAAAACCTGAAGGCCCGCACAAATCTCTTTGAGCGGGCCTTTTTATTTACCTTTTTATGGAAATCGGGCCTTTTTTTTGTTAGACTTCAAAAGTATTCGGACGATAAGAGTATAGGGCACACCGGCTTTAGCTCATCCGGCCAGAAGGCAGTCATACAGGTTTTAGTCCCGCAATGGAGGCACCCAAGAGATGAAGGGATGGCGCGACACCAAGTGGCAGCATAACATGAGGCTCTCATTAGACTATAACTTCACGATGGCCGGGTTCGTCGGCAAAGACGGCGTGACCGGGGAAGAGCTCGAATCGCTCGTACCGAAGGCGAAGGATATCCACAAGGAGCTTGCCGAGAAGCGCAGGAACGGGACGCTTCCGTTCTTCGACCTGCCTTACCAGGATACGGTCGAGATCAAGGACATGGCCGACGACATTGCCGACGAGTTCGACAACTTCGTCCTGCTCGGGATAGGCGGCTCCGCGCTCGGGCCTATCGCGCTCCACAACTCGCTGCGCCACGCCCATCATAATGCACAGACAAAGAAGGAACGCCGCGGCAGGCCGCGCATGTTCTTCGTGGATAATGTAGACCCCGACCAGTTCACCCAGCTTGTCGAGTCGCTCGACCTCGCCAAGACCGTCTTCTGCGTCGTTACCAAGTCCGGCGGGACTTCCGAGACGATGGCCCAGCTTATGATCGCGCGCGGCCTTATACAGAAGCACCTCGGCAAAAAGGCGGTAAAGAAGCACATAATCTGCATCACCGACCCGGAAAAGGGGAACCTGCGCAAGATTGTGGACGCCGAAAAGCTCCGCTGTCTTATCGTCCCGCCAAAAGTGGGCGGCAGGTTCTCGGTATTTACCCCGGTCGGCCTCTTTCCGGCGGCGGTCTCCGGTATAGACATAGACGAACTGCTCGCGGGCGCGGCCGATATGGACAAGCGCACCGCGAAGGAATCCCTGCGCGAGAACCCGGCCTATCTGTTCGCGGCGCTCCAGTATCTGCTCGACACCAGGCACGGCAAAAAGATGTCTGTTATGATGCCCTACTCCCAGAAACTGAAGGACATAGCTGACTGGTACAGGCAGATTTGGGCCGAGTCCATCGGCAAGAAGCTGGACTTAAAGGGCAAGGTGGTGCATACGGGCCAGACGCCCATCAAGGCGCTCGGCGCGACCGACCAGCACTCGCAGGTCCAACTTTATATCGAAGGCCCGAACGACAAGTCGTTCACATTCCTGCGCGTGGACAAGTTCGACAGCGAGGCCCCCATCCCGAAGATGTACGAGGACATAGAGGGCATCGCGTTCCTCGGAGGCCAGTCGCTTGCAACGCTTATCAATGCGGAGCAGTACGCGACCGAAGTCGCTCTGATGGGCGCAGGCAGGCCATGCGCGACGGTCGGATTCCCGGCTGTCAACGCGTTCACCGTGGGCCAGATGCTGTATATGCTGGAGGTTCAGACGGCCTTCGCGGGCGGGCTTTACGGCATAAACCCGTTCGACCAGCCCGGCGTGGAGGAGGGTAAACTCCTAACCTTCGCGATGATGGGCAGGCCGGGGTATGAGAAAAAGCGCAGAGAGCTGGAAAAAGTCAAAAAGGACAAAAAATACATAATATAACGAGAAGGCCGGCAGAAATGCCGGCCTTTGTTATTTACGCCAGATACAAACTCACCACCGTATCCCCATAATTGTAATCCTTCTTCTTTTTTAACCGGCCGACAGTCTCCGGCGCGGGGTATCTCTTGTGGTGCTCGTAGACGACAGCCGCGTCCTCGCCCAGGAAATCCGGGCCTTCTTCGGGGACCTCGCCCAATAGTTCCAGAGCCTTCGGGCCGACCTCCTCGTGGTACGGCGGGTCTACGAACACGATA
>DASXVI010000108.1:0-2856 GCA_036504315.1 Nitrospirota bacterium | reverse complement strand
AGATACCGAAAAGGTCCTTCACATTCACGATTCCGATGCCGCGTACCTCGACGAGGTAGCGTATCATTTCAGCCCCGCTCCCTACAAGCCTGCCGTCCGAGAGTTTTTTAACCACTACTATGTCGTCTGCAACCAGCCTGTGGCCGCGGACTACAAGCTCGATGGCGCACTCGCTCTTCCCTATGCCGCTTGCGCCCAGTATCAATACGCCGACGCCCATGATGTCCACAAGGACCCCGTGCACATGGATGTCACCGGAGGCCCGTTCGTCGATTGCCTTAAGTATTCCCCTGATACAGCGGACGGTATCCAGCGGGCAGGTCAGGACAGGCAGGTTAAGCTCGTCCGCCAGCTTGAGCATTTCCTCCGGCGGCGAGCCGCCGGAGGTGATTATGTACGCCGAAGCCCGGCGTCCCATAAGCCCCTCGATAGCCTTCTTCCTTCTCGCCGGAGTGAGTTTTTTGAGATATGATACCTCAGTCCGTCCGAGGACCTGGAGCTTGTGGGGGTCGATGTCCTCAAAATGGCCCGCAAGCGCGAGCCCCACCTTCTGGAAGTCCGGGTACACCGGCCTCTTCCTGGTATCGCCGCTGCCGGCGGCAAGGACAAGCCCGAGCGCGGGTGGGGCGGATTTAAGGAGGTCTTTTACATAAATTTTGTTCATCCTAACGGCCGTCTTCCTCCTGCGTTATCAGCCTCAGGATATCATCCCTGCCGGCCGCCTTCATTATCCGGCTGCGCAGTTCGGCGTTCTTCATCAGGCGTGATACCCGCGCGAGAGATTTCAGATGCTCTCCCGGCGCGTCTTCCGGCGCGAGCAGAAGGAAGAAAAGCCTTGCGGGTTCCCCGTCCAGCGAATCGAAATCCACTCCCCTAAGCGAGCGCCCAAAGGCCGCGACCATATTCTTTAAGCCCTTGACCTTGCCGTGAGGTATGGCTACTCCGTCGCCTATGCCGGTACTCCCCAAACCTTCACGGGCGGTAAGGACCTTCACCAGGGCGTCACGGTCGCCGACTGCGCCTGCATTAAACAGCAGTTCCGCAAACTCGACGAGGACCTCCTGCTTCGTTCCGGCACGGAGGTCCTCGATTATAAGCCCGTCATCCAACAGCTCGGATATTTTCACAGGTTCTCCCTGTAATTGCGGCAAGCAATTCTTTAAGTGGTGGCCGGCTCAATAAGCCCGATATTGCCGTCTTTGCGCCTGTATATAACGCTTACCGAACCCGACGCAATATTATTGAACACAAAGAAGTCCTTATGCAGCAGTTCCATCTGCATGACGGCCTCCTCGGATGTCATCGGCTTCATATCAAACTGCTTGCGCCTGATAATCTCCGGGATGGACTCGGCGATTTCAGTCTCGACTTCGACCGCGCCCACGGCAGCCTTGTCGATACCGGCGCCTTTGTGCTCCTTCAGCCTCTCTTTGTATTTACGGACCTGGCGCGTTATCTTGTCAATAACCTTGTCGATCGCCGAATACATTTCTTCGGTCTCCTCGTGCGCCTGGATAAGGATCCCATTAACCTTTATAAGCACCTCGGCCTTGTGCCTGAACTTCTCGACACCCAGGGTAACGAGGGCCTCCACGCCTTCCGGAAGGTACTTCGAGAGCCTGTCGACTTTCTCGGTCGCGTATGCCTTCAGGGGGTCTGTCAGGTCCATGTGCCGCGCAATAACGGTAATATTCATCAGCTAAGTCCTCCCTTTATTTTGTTGCTGTTACAAGATTAATTGTTTTAAAAAGGTTTCTTCCGCACGCTGGCAGGCGGTATCCTGAGTTCGCCCCTGTACTTTGCCACCGTACGCCTTGCGATGTCTATGTTCTTCTGCTTTAAGAAGTTGACTATCTCGCGGTCGTTAAGAGGCCGCTTGGGGTCTTCCTCGCCTACCGCCTTGCTTATAAAATTCCTGACCGTTATCGAAGACATATCGTCGCCCGTACTCGATGATATCCCGCCGGAGAAAAAGAATTTCAGCTCGTAAATCCCCTGGGGGGTATGCATGTATTTATTGGTCGTTACGCGGCTTATGGTGGACTCGTGCATCTGGATGTCCTCTGCCACGTCTTTCAGTATCATCGGCCTGATATTGTCTATGCCGTTATCGAAAAATTCCTTCTGCCGCCGGACGATGCTTTCGGCGACCCTGAATATCGTCTTGTTCCTCTGCTCGATGCTCTTTATCAGCCATTGCGCCGAGCGGAGCTTGCCTTCGATGTAATCGCGGGTGGACTCGTCTCCTCCCCTGCGCATCAGGTTTTTATAGAACGGGCTTATCCGGAGCTTCGGCATCCCGTCGTCGTTCAGCATTATTACATAACCGCCGTCTTTTTTAACCACATAGACATCCGGTATTATATATTGGACTTCGGATGTGGAATACGGACGCCCCGGTTTCGGTTCGAGAGACTCTATCACCTTTGCCGCAAGCTGCACATCCTTCAGGTTCACCTTAAGGCCGCGGGCAATGGCCTGGTATTTCTTCTTTTCAAGGTCGTCAAGGTAGCCGTTGATAATATCTTCGACTATGGTGTTCCTGAGGCCAAGCTGGCGGGCCTGTATCATCAGGCATTCCCGGAGGTCCCTTGCTCCGACGCCCGGAGGGTCCATCTCCTGCACCGCAGACAGTATCCTCTGGGCGAGTTCGGGCTTGACGCCCGCCATATTCGCTATCTCGTCGATACTCATATCGCGGAGGTAGCCGTCCTCGTCTATGTTTCCGACGATCATTTCCCCGACAGCTTTTTCCAAATCGGATGTAAGCGAAAGCCTTAGCTGCCAGGAGAGGTGTTCTGCAAGGCCGAGCGGGGATGAGAGGGTCTGCTCGTAGGAGGGCCTTTCGTCCTCGGA
>DASXVI010000107.1:0-8118 GCA_036504315.1 Nitrospirota bacterium | reverse complement strand
AAGAACGGGACCTTAACCCCGCTGTCCCGGAATAGCCTGTCCCCCTTCATCGCGACAAGCTCGTTTTTGCCAAGCGCCCGCATCATATCGAGAGGGGAGAGTTTGTCCGGGTCGAGCCTTATCTCCTTCACGCCTTTGGTTAGCCTGCGGAAAGTCCGGCTGCGGTCGAGCTTTTCGGAGTTGTCCGGGTAATAGACCATATTGAGCGGATACCCAAGTTCGGATGCGAGTAAGCCGCCCAGCTCCCAGTTCCCGATATGGGCCGTCAAGAGTATCGCGCCCTTCCCCTGCTTCATGGCTTCCTCGATATGCTCCTGCCCCTGGGAGACTTCCTTCATTTTCGCTATGTCTTTCTCGCGTACCTCGAACCGGAAGAGGTCCACGAGGTAATACCCATAGTTTACGCACATCTTGAAAGTGGTCCTGAAGAGGAACCACCGCGAGAGGTCCCGGCCCAGGATATGCTTCAGGTTTTCCTGATAGTTATGGCGGCGCTTGATTAAAAACGGGTAATAGAGCGCGGTAATAACCCATGAGAACGACCTCGAGAGCCAGAGCGGCCAGACGCGGACTATAAAGAGGAATACCGGTATCGCGAGGTTTGTAATCAGGTTGTATTCGGGTACTTTGTGGGTATACTTACTCAAGGACGCGGTTCCTTTCAAATATTTATAATAGCGATGATAAACATTTTCCCCATAAAAAGCAAGGCCTTCCCTCTTATGGTTATTTCAATTTGGCGTTGACTTGCGATGGTATTACATTTATTATCGATTGATGGCGTTTATTCCATTTCGAACGGAGGGCTCGATTTATGATAAATTTTCACAGGTGCCTTATTTGCGGCGAAGTCCTGATGGGCGAGATTTTGACATCCCACTGTCCGTTCTGCGGGGCTAAGGCCGTCCATCTTGTCCCCGCAAATGAATGGGCGGATGAAAACATAGCCATGGGCGAGCTTTCGGCCATCTCCCGGGCAAACCTGCTGCATGCGCTCCAGTTGGAGGCCAACAACGCGCCGTTCTACCGGAACGTATCCGCGAAGACGGCCGACATGGAACTCCAGGGCGTTTTCAAAATCCTCGCAAAGATAGAAGCCGAGCACGCATCGGTCATCATGAAGATTTTGAAATGCGCGTTGCCCGCTCCGGAGCCCGGCGCGGACAAGGCGGAAAACGACGACCTTGCCAACCTCCGCCGCAGCCACGAGCTTGAGAAAGAGGCCGTTGCAATTTATTCGCAGGCCTCCATAGACGCCGTCGAGCCTCGGGTGAAAAAGGTGTTTACGGCGCTTTCGCAGGTCGAGACCGACCACCGATTTGTCGAGGAGCGGCTGATTAAAGCCCGCTCCGCAAAACCTGTTTGAGCTAAGGAGGATAATTTGTCCGACAAGCTCTCATGTTTCAAAGCATACGATGTGCGCGGGAAGGTGCCGGAGGAGTTGGACGAGGCGCTGGCCTATAATATCGGGCGGGCGTTCGCCCATGTGGTAAAGCCCGGCAACGTTGTAGTAGGCCGGGATGTACGACCGTCAAGTCAGTCCCTTGCCCACGCCCTTGTCGACGGGCTCACCGACTCAGGTTGCGGCGTGTTCGACATCGGGCTTTGCGGCACGGAACAGGTCTATTTTTCAACCGCCCAGTTGAACGCGGGCGGCGGGATAATGGTGACGGCAAGCCACAATCCGTCAGACTATAACGGGATGAAGTTTGTCCGCGAAGGCTCAAAGCCCATAAGCGGGGATTCGGGCCTGCGCGACATCGAAACCCTTGCGGCGGCGGGTGAGTTTCCTACCGGTTTAATAAAAGGCACTGTCGAAAAAATGGACACCAGCCACGCCTATATCGAGCATCTTCTGGGCTATATCAACGCGGACGCCTTAAGGCCGATGAAGGTCGTGCTGAACCCGGGCAACGGATGCGCGGGGCCGGTCCTTGACAGGCTCGGGGAAAAGCTGCCGCTGAAGTTCGTAAAGCTGTTCTGGGAGCCGGACGGAAGCTTCCCGAACGGCGTGCCGAACCCGCTCCTGCCCGAGAACCGCGCGGCGACATCTCGAACGATTATCGAAAGCTGGGCCGATTTCGGCGTCGCCTGGGACGGCGACTTCGACCGCTGTTTCCTGTTCGACGAGACCGGCAAATTTATCGAGGGCTACTACATCGTCGGGCTTCTGGCCCGCGCCATCTTGGCGCACAACCCCGGCGGCAAGGTCATCCACGACCCGAGGCTCACCTGGAATACTATCGAGGTGGTAAAGGCCGCAGGCGGCGTCCCGGTGATGAGCAAGACGGGCCACGCCTTCGTCAAGGAGAGGATGCGGGCCGAGGACGCGGTCTACGGCGGCGAGATGTCGGCCCACCACTATTTCCGCGACTTCTCCTATTGCGACAGCGGGATGGTCCCGTGGCTGCTCGTTGCCGAGCTTATGGCAAAGACCGGCAAGAAACTGTCCCAGCTTATCGAAGAGATGGAAAGGCGATATCCGGTGAGCGGCGAGATTAACCGCGAGATTGCCGACCCTGCTTCGGCGATTAAGAAGATAGAGGAGCGGTACGCGCCCGGAGCTTTGTCTGTCGACCATACCGACGGCCTGAGTGTCGAGTTTGCCGACTGGCGGTTCAACCTCAGGATGTCGAACACCGAGCCGCTTGTGCGGCTGAATGTCGAGACGCGCGGTAGCAGGGCGCTGATGGAGAACAAGACGACGGAACTGCTTGAGGCGCTGGAGGGCAATGGAAAATAATACCAAAAACCTGCTGCTCTACTTCGCCAAATGCGTGACCGGCGGCGTGTTCGCGTTTTTGGTGGCGTATATTTTAGACTACCCGGATATCAGCTGGTTTCTTATATCCATCGTCCTGGTCCTTTCGCCGGACAGCAACGACGCCATCCCGCTCGCCGTTACCCGCATAAAGGCAAACCTTGCGGGAGGCGCATCCAGCCTGCTGTTGTTGCTGATAGGCCCGCCGAATGTGATAACCGTCTGCGCGGCCTTCGTCCTGACCATCAGCCTCTGCTATTTGTTCAAGGTGTCGGCCGGGAGCAGGTCGGCACTTGCCGCCGTTGTCATAATAATGCTGCACGGCGAACTGGTCCACCCCTGGGATGCGGCGCTCGTGAGGGTAATCTCGGTTATCGGAGGGTGCTTGTCGGGGTTGCTTATTACCTTTTTATTCCACATGAAAAGAAACAGCCCAACCCTCGCGGAGGACGGCTCGGATTAGACCTCACCCTATAGCACCGCACTCGTCAGCCGTGCGATATTCTCCAGAAAAACTTCCGGCCTCGGCCTCTTGCTGAACCGCTTCAGCCGTATTTCTTCCGCGTCCTCCAGGTCTCGCATGAACTGGTGTTCAAGGTCGGACGCCACCTTTGCCGAGTAGCATACCGTGCAGACCTCGAAGTTAAGCCTGAAACTCCTTATGTCCATATTCGCCGTCCCGACTATCCCCAGGTCGCCGTCCACGCTCATCGTCTTTGCGTGCATAAATCCGTTGCCGTACTCGTATATCTTGCAGCCCGCCTCGAGCATTTCCCTGTAATACGACCGGCTGGCGTATTTTATAATGCGCCTGTCCCAGTTCTTCGGGAACAGCAGCCGCACATCAACGCCCCGGAGGGACGCAGCGGTAAGGGCCGTCAGCACAGACTCGTCCGGCACGAAATACGGAGAGGCGATGAACAGCCTCTTCCTTGCGGAAGTGATGGCTGTGAAAAATATATGGGAGATATGCTCCCGATACCTGTCCGGCCCGGACGGGACGACCTGTACGATTTCGCCGCCCGTCTGCCGGCCGGGGTTCACATACGCCTGCGTCAGAAGCTCGCCCGTAACATAGTACCAGTCCTCGGCAAAGGTAAGCTGGAGGTGGGCCGCCGCAGGGCCGGTAACCTTTATGTTGGTATCCCGCCAGTTCCCTATCTTTTTGTCCCTGCCAAGGTACTCGTCGCCGATGTTGATGCCGCCGGTGAAGGCTGTCTTGCCGTCCACTATAAGCATCTTCCGGTGGTTCCGAAAATTAGCGTAAAAAGTCCTTATCCGTGAAAAATGCACCGGCCGGTACTCGCGCACCGTCCCGCCCGCCTCTATCAGGGGCCTGAAGAACTTGAGCTTCATGCTCCATGAACCTATATCGTCATAGAGCAGCCGGACCTCGACGCCCGCCTTCGCCCTCTCTACCAGCGCATCCATAAGCTTCCGCCCCGATTCGTCCGGGCGGATGATGTAATACATAGCATGGACATGCTCCTTCGCCTCGGATATCGTGCGGAGCATATCCGGGTATGACTCCTTCGCGCTCCCCTGAAGCACGACGCTGTTGCCTGCCGTAGGCGGCGGTCCGGGGAAGTTGTACGCGAGGCGCATCAGGTCCTCATACTTCGGATGCCCCTTTATGACTTCGTTGAACGAGCCCTTGAGGTCGAGCTTCTGGCGGAGGTCGCCCACGCTCTCGCGGATGGCCCGTATCAGCTTGATACGCATCCTAACCCTGTGCCTGCCGAATATGAAGTACATCAGCAGTCCGGCAAACGGGAAGAATATCATCGCGAGCAGCCATGCAAGGGTGCCTGTCGGGCTGTTGCGCTCGTAGATGATGAAGATGCAGGAGAGCAATATGCCTGCAATAAATACAGAGATTACGGCGGCAGAAATCATTGGCGGCTTTTATCCGTTGTCATTTATGATTAAAACTTATCGGGCAGTTTATATTAAGATGGTGGGTTATGTCAAGGAAAGCCCGCCCCATCAGGCTGAGGCGGGCTTCTGCGGGAGGTTTATTCGACTGTAAAGCTGGTTTCTTTAGTGTCCGAACTGCTGCCAGAAGTAATCGTGGTCTTCACGACATAAACGCCCTTCGGGGCGTTGGACGGAAGCGTGAGAGGGACCTTGCTCTCGAATGTGCCGCCAGCCCTCTGAACAGTAACGGACGGGCTGCCCTGGAGCTGTCCTTCGTGCCGGATTTCGCGGGTCTCGGTCACGCTGGATGTTGCGCCCTCCTGGCCAAGCACGGTGTAGTTCGTTACGAGGCTTACCGTGCCGCCTGCCGAAACCTTGTCGGGCACGACACTCGAGCTCTCTATGCGCACCATGTTGCTGCCCGCTTGTTTGTAGTCATATCCGTACTGGCTCTTTGCCTCCTGTTCGGTGCGCTTCTGGTCGTAGGTATAGTTGCCGACCGCGGCACCGGCCAGGCCGCCGAGAAGCGCGCCTACAACTATTCCTGTCCTGCCGCCGACAAGCCCGCCCAAAATACCGCCGGCCGCCGCTCCTCCTGCTCCGCCAATCGCCGCGCCCTTGTGCTGCTGATAGGTCTCCGATGCGCATCCCGCAAGCGAGAAGGCAAGGAATACTGACAGTACCGCAGCCGCGGTTATCCTCTTGAACATGCCAACCTCCGGTTATTAAAATTGTTATAATCCTGTTATCTTTGTTAATCGGATAGCTTGATGAAATGCGTTTTGAGGAGTGCTTACCTTGAATTTATCAAGGATGGCATTTGCAGTCAACAGCGGCCCTACCGGAAAAAATTTCATACCTTGACGCGCACCCGCCCGTAATGTTAAGATTTTCTAAATTTAACCGCGTTTAAGAGGGGTACGATTGGGATACAGGATTACATTCCTGCCTGACGGCCGGACTGTCGAAACGGCCGAGGGCGAAACTATTCTGCGCGCGGCCGGCAGAGACGGAATACATATAAACGCCACCTGCGGGGGCAAGGGCACCTGCGGGCGCTGCCGCGTAATTTTGAAGGAAGGCAAGGCCGT
This sequence comes from Nitrospirota bacterium, assembly GCA_036504315.1. Lineage (GTDB taxonomy): Bacteria > Nitrospirota > JACRHJ01 > JACRHJ01 > JACRHJ01 > DASXVI01. The sequence continues at coordinate 2,349 of DASXVI010000107.1, read as the reverse complement.
ATCGGCCGATTCGCCACATCTCGCAGATAAAGACCGCGCGGAAGGCGTGCGTCTCGCCTGCCAGACCACTCCCGCTTCCGACCTGACGGTAGAAATCCCGGCAACTTCCCAGATGAGAAAGGGGAGCAAAATTGCAACTGGCTCGCGTCTGGAGGAGATGCTTGCCGCGGCCTACGGCGCGTGCCAGGGCAAGTTCAGGCCTGTCACCCTCAAGTTCCACCTCCAGCTTCCCCCGCCCAGCCTCGACGACAATATATCGGACTTCGAGCGGTTAAAGCGCGGGCTTGAAAATTCGGGCTACAATGCAGTAAGCGTCCGCGCCGGGCTCTCGACCATCCGAAAGATGGGCAGCGTGATGCGGGAGAAGGGCTGGTCGGTCACGGTTACGCTCCTCGAAGAAGGCAACACCATCGAAGTTATCGACATCGAACCCGGCGACACCTCCGCCACCCGCTATGCCGCGGCGGTCGATATAGGCACTACCTCGGTCGTAGTGTATCTCGTGGATTTAATCACCGGCAAGGTGCTCGACCATGCCTCGGCGTATAATACGCAGGTACGCTGCGGCGAGGATGTGATAACCCGCATAGTCTACGCCACCGAGCAGGGCGGCCTTAGCGAACTTCAGCAGCTCGTGGTGTCGCTCGTGAACGAGCTTCTCGGCAAGCTCTGCGACAAGCACGGCATAGGCCGCGAGCTTCTGGATACCGCGATTATCTCCGGCAATACCACCATGACCCACCTGTTCTTCGGCATAGACCCGGCCTACATCCGTGAGGAGCCGTACATCCCGACTGCGGCATCGTTCCCGGTGCTTGGGGCGTCCTCCGTCGGGCTGCACCTGAAGGACACGGCGGTCGTATACGCGATGCCGGGCGTCGCCTCGTATGTAGGCGGCGACATAACCTCCGGCGTACTCGCCTCCGGGCTTTACAAACAGCCGGGCTTAAGCCTGTTCATAGACATCGGCACCAACGGCGAGATAGTCCTGGGCGGCGAGGACTGGATTGTGACGGCAGCCTGCTCGGCAGGCCCCGCGTTCGAGGGCGGCGGAGTGAAGTTCGGTATGCGGGCTATGGACGGCGCAATCGAGAGGGTCGCGATCGACCCCGCCACGCTTGCACCGAGCCTGACGGTTATCGGCGGCTCGAATCCGGTCGGCATCTGCGGCTCAGGCATGATAGACGCAATCGGCGAGATGTTCCTTGCCGGGATAATCGACCGGCGCGGAAAGGTCAATACAACTCTGGACAACCCGCGCGTCCGCATTGGGGAAAACGGCCCGGAGTATGTACTCGCGTGGGCGGAGGAAACCGGGATTGGAGCCGACATCACCCTGACCGAGCCGGATGTAAACAATATCGTCCGCACGAAGGGCGCGATATACGCCGGGTTCGCGACACTGCTGAAAGAGGTCGGGTTCACCTTCGCGGATGTGGACAGGATATATATCGCGGGCGGGTTCGGCCACTACCTGAACATAGAGCGGGCGGTAATAATCGGCCTGCTCCCCGACCTGCCGGTCGAAAAATTCGAGTTCCTCGGCAACACTTCCATAATGGGCGCGTACCTCGCCCTTCTGTCCAAGAAGTTCCGCGAGGACGCCGAGGCCATTGCCCACCGGATGACCTACATAGAGCTCTCGGTATCCCGCAACTTTATGGACGAATATGTCTCCGCGCTATTTCTGCCGCATACCCATATAGACGAATTCCCCAGCGTAAAAAAGCTTCTCGGGTAACTGTTTTTAAAAAACCACTTGATTCGTATACTGATTATCAGTATAATATCGTACATGGACTACAACATAGAAGATAGCGTCGGATTTCTTATCGCGAAATGCTACCAGCGGGGATACGGGATTTTCCGTGAAAAGCTCGAACCTTATCACATAACCCCGCCGCAGTTCAGCATACTCGCCTTCCTCTGGAAAGAGGACGGGCAGAGCCAGGCAGAGCTTTCGGAACACAGCCAGATAGACAGGACGACAATTGTCGGCCTTATCGACAGGCTGGAGAGGGATGGCCTGGTAGAGCGCCACCAGCACGATACCGACCGCCGGGCAAACCGTATAATGCTCACGCAAAAAGGCAGGGCCCTCGAAGGAGAGCTTCCCCCCATAGCGCTGGAAGTAACGACCGAATTTGCAAAGAATATATCCGGACAGGACATTGCGGACTTAAGAAGGATCCTTCACAAGCTCCGCCGTTAGAGCATCAGGTAAAAGGAGAAGTAATGGCAGACGAAAAAGAAACGGCGGCGGAGCAGGCCGCGAACGAAGCGCCTAAGAAAAACGGGAATGGCAAACACAGGGCGGGGTTGGTACTCCTGCTGATTATAATCACCGGG
>DASXVI010000106.1:0-11791 GCA_036504315.1 Nitrospirota bacterium | reverse complement strand
AACTCTACATGGTAGCCGGCCGGGCAACCCTTGCAGGTGCGCCTGCCACCAAGCCGTTTTACAAGCTCGCTGGCCGGCACTTCTATTGACAGGACCGCGTCTATCTTCTGTCCCATCTCTTCAAGCGCGGTTCCGAGAGACTCGGCCTGCGAAACCGTCCTTGGGAAGCCGTCGAGTATGTAACCGTTTTTGCAGTCGGCCTCTTTCAGTCTGTCGCGCACGATTCCAACCACTACGGAGTCCGGGACCAGCTCGCCCTTGTCCATGAACTTCTTGGCCTCGATACCCAGGGGCGTCTTGTCCGCCAGGTTTCTCCTGAGGATGTCGCCGGTCGATATCTGTGGGATACCGTACCTGTCTATAAGGTCCTTCGCCTGCGTCCCTTTACCTGCGCCCGGAGGCCCGAGAAGGATGATACGCATGACTAACCTCTTCTCCCCTTGATTTTGACGCCTTTCATGAAGCCGTCATAATGCCTGGTAATGAGGTGCGTCTCTATCTGGCTGACGGTGTCGAGTGCGACGCCGACAACGATGAGAAGCGACGTACCGCCGAAGTAGAAGCTGATATGGAAGGCCCTGTAGAATATGTCCGGGAGGACGCAGACCGCCGAAAGGTAGATTGCGCCGCCGAAGGTTATCCTGTTAAGCACCTTGTAGATATAGTCCGAGGTGTTCGTGCCCGGCCTTATGCCGGGGATGAACCCGCCGTACTTCTTCATGTTGTCCGCGACATCGACCGGGTTGAAAACGACCGCGGTATAGAAGAACGCGAAGAACACTATCATCGAGACGTAGGTGACGGTATATATCGCCCCGCCGCGCGAGAAATTGTCCTGAAGCCAGGTCACCCAGGTCGCCTGAGAAAACGATGCCAGCGTCGCCGGGAACATCAGTATGGACGACGCGAATATCGGCGGGATGACGCCCGCGGTATTGAGTTTGAGCGGGATGTGGGTGCTCTGCTGTCCGCCCATGAGTGAGCCGCCGACAACCTTCTTCGCGTACTGCACCGGTATCCGCCTCTGGCCGCGTTCCATGAACACTATGCCCGCGATAACCGCGACGATTATGATAACCATCACGAGTATCGTGAACAGCGAAAGCTCGTCTGAGCGGAACAGCCTGTAGGTGCTGACTATAGCGGCCGGGAAACGCGCCACTATGCCGCCGAATATTATAAGCGAGATGCCGTTGCCGATGCCCCTCTCGGTTATCTGCTCGCCCAGCCACATGATGAAGGCCGTGCCGCAGGTGAGGGTTATCATCGTCATCACGCGGAATGCCCAGCCCGGGTTATGGATGAACGCGCCGCCGGCCATGCCCTCGAGGCCTATCGCTATCATAAGCGCCTGGACCAGCGAGATGCCAATCGTGCCGTAACGGGTGTACTGCGTTATCTTTCTGCGGCCGCGCTCGCCTTCCTTCTGGAGCTGCGCCAGCGTCGGGAAGACGACTGTCAACAGCTGAAGGATGATCGACGCGCTGATGTAGGGCATGATGCCCAGCGCGAAGATCGTAACCCTGGAAAGAGAGCCGCCCGAGAACATGTCAAAGAAACCCATGAGCGCGCCCGCGTTCTGATGAAGGAACTTGGACAGCTCTTCGCCGTTGATGCCCGGTGTGGGTATGTGGCCGCCGATGCGGTACACTACCAGAAGGCCCAGCGTGAAGAATATGCGCTTTTTAAGCTCTGGAATCTTGAATATATTCTTGATGCTCTCGATCAAGGCTATATCACCTCTGCCTTCCCGCCGGCCGCCTCAATCTTCTCCAGAGCGCTCTTGGAGAACTTGTGCGCCTGGATGGTGACCGCCCTGGTAAGCTCGCCGTGCGCAAGTATCTTGATGCCCGCGCCGAGCTTGTTGACGATACCCTCGTCGAAGAGGACCTCGGGTCCGATGGTGTCGGCGCCGGTTATCCTCTCGATGTCGCGGAGGTTGACCGAGACGAACTCCTTGCGGAATATGTTGGTGAAGCCGCGCTTCGGCATGCGCCTGACGAAAGGCATCTGGCCGCCTTCGAAGCCTGGACCCTTCGCGCCGCCGGCACGGGCCTTCTGGCCGTTCTCACCGCGGGTCGAGGTCTTGCCGTGGCCGGAACCGTCGCCCCTGCCTACCCTCTTCTTGTCCTTTTTTGCCCCTGGATTAGGGCCGAGCTCTTCAATCCTCATTTGGCACCCTTTTGCTATTGTGCAGCCCTGAATACGGGCTTTTATGGGTTTATTTAAGCCTCTTCGACAGACACGAGGTGCGAGATCTTGTTTATCATCCCGCGTATCTCGGGTGTGTCCTGCCTGATTACGCTGCTGTTCAGCTTGTTCAGGCCAAGGCCCTCGACTACCTTTTTGTGCTTCTCCGGGCGCCCTATCGGGCTCCTCTTGAGAGTAACTTTTATATTTGCAGCCATTTTGTCAGCTCCTACGCGTGTATTTCTTCGACGGTCTTGCCGCGAAGCCTGGCCACTTCTTCCCTGCTCCGAAGCTGCTTGAGGCCTTCTATCGTGGCCCTTGCAACGTTGTGCGGGTTGGAGCTGCCAAGTGATTTGGACAACACGTTATGCACGCCCACGACCTCGAGCACTGCACGGACCGCGCCGCCGGCGATGAGGCCGGTACCGGCGGAAGCCGGCTTCAGGAGGACCCTCGCCGCGCCGAACTCGCCGATTACCTCGTGCGGGATCGTGCCTTCGGTCAGGGACATCTTGGTGAGGCTCTTCTTGGCGTGCTCGACCGCCTTGGAAATAGCCACCGGCACTTCGACGGCTTTGCCCTTGCCGATGCCGACGCCGCCGCTGCCGTCGCCGACGACAACCAGGGCGCTAAAGGAGAACCTGCGTCCGCCCTTTACGACTTTGGCAACGCGGTTTATGTGGATTACCTTGTCCTTAAACTGGGACCCCTCGGCTTCGAACCTTTCCAATGCACCCTCCTATTAAAAATTCAGCCCGGCCTCTCTCGCCGAATCGGCCAGAGCCTTGATCCTGCCGTGGAATATATAGCCGCCCCTGTCGAAAACAACGTCCTTGACGCCCTTTTCGAGGGCCTTGGCCGCGATTGCGGCGCCTACCTTCTTTGCCGCTTCGATGTTTCCGGTGGCCTTGAGGCCGGCCTTTACGTCGCCGTCCAGCGTGGAGGCCGCGGTTATGGTTACACCCTTGGTGTCATCTATAACCTGGGCGTACATGTGGGCGGCGCTCCTGAATATGTTGAGCCTCGGGCGCGCAGGCGTCCCGACGACCTTCTTGCGTAACCTGTTGTGCCTTTTTTCCCTGCCGGTCAGAAGTTTCTTGCCAGCCATCTCTTCACCTCAAATCTGTTTATGCCGGCCCTATGCCGTGCCGCCTGTCCCGGGCCGGAAGCCTCAGGCGGCCGGTGCGAGAGGGCTTACTTGCCCTTCTTGCCTTCCTTGCGAAGTATCGTCTCCTCGGCGTACTTGATACCCTTGCCCTTGTACGGTTCCGGCTTCCTGACCTTGCGGACATTGGCCGCCACCTGGCCGACGAGCTCCTTGTCGATGCTCGACAGCTTTATGAGGGTCTGCTTCTCGACTACGGCGGTGACGCCTGCCGGCAGTTCGAAGTTGACCGGGTGCGAGTAGCCCATGTTGAGCACGAGTATGTTGCCCTTGGCCTCGGCCTTGTAGCCGACGCCGTTGATCTCGAGCACCCTCTCGTAGCCCTTGGTCACGCCGTCTACCATGTTGCTGACCAGCGTGCGGGTGAGGCCGTGCAGCGAGCGGTAAAGCCTGTGGTCGTCCGGCCGCTCGACTATTATTTTGTTGTCCTCATGGCGGACAATCATCTTCGGGTGGAGGTCCCTCTTAAGCTCGCCCTTCGGCCCCTTGACAACAAGGTGGTTGTTGCTGAGCTTAATCTCAACCCCGGAAGGGATCTCAACCGGTTTCTTGCCTATCCTGGACATGATGAATACTCCCTTGAACATTTATAAGGGCTGGCTGACTTTAGGCTTAAGTACCGGAAATCCCGGCCTCATCCGCCCAAGCTCAGGCCGAGGGCCCTACCATATGTAACAGAGCAGCTCGCCCCCGATGTTCTGCTTGCGGGACTCGCGGTCCACCATGACGCCCCTCGAAGTGGATATGACGGCGACGCCCAGTCCGCCCATCACCCTTGGTATCTCGTCCGCGCCGACATAAATCCTGTTGCCGGGACGGCTGACCCTCTTCAGGCCGTTGATTACCCTGGTCTCCTCGGTGCTGTACTTCATGTAGACCCTAACAATACCCTGCTTGCGGTCCTTGAGGAGCTTAAAATTCTTAATGTAGCCTTCCTCTTTAAGGACACGGGCCAGTTCCAGTTTCAGGTTGGAGCAAGGTATGTCCACCTTCTCCAATTTCACCATATTGGCGTTCCTAATCCTGGTTAGCATATCAGCAATCGGGTCCGTCATTCCCATCTCACATTGCTCCTTTTTGAATATTTTAAAGACCTCGGATGCCTGGCAGGCCTATGTTTGGCGCGTGGTTCGCAAAAGCCTCGAAAACGCCCCCCCGCCTTCGCGCCCGTAACCTGCCAGGACCAGCTAAGGCCTAACTACCAGCTGGCCTTCACAACTCCGGGAACTTCACCCTTGAGGGCGAGATTCCTGAAACAGATCCTGCACATCTGGAACTGCCTGAGGAACCCGCGGGGCCTGCCGCATATCTTGCAACGGCTATACGCCCTGGTCGAGAACTTCGGCTCCCTTTGCTGCTTGGCTATAAGAGATTTCTTTGCCAACTTTTTAACCTCGCTTAGTTTCTGAAAGGCATCCCAATATTTTTGAGGAGCTCTTTGCCCTCCTCGTCGGTCTTCGCGGTGGTGACGATGGAAATGTCCATCCCGTGCACCATCTCGACCCTATCATAATCTATCTCCGGGAATATGTACTGCTCCTTCAGCCCCAGAGTGTAGTTTCCGCGCCCGTCGAACGCCTTGCCGGACACGCCCTTGAAGTCCCTGATGCGCGGCAGTGCCACGAATATGAGCCTCTCGAGGAACTCCCACATGCGGTCGTGCCTGAGGGTCACCATGCAGCCGACCGACATGCCCTCGCGGAGCTTGAAGGCCGCTATCGACTTCTTCGCCTTCCTGACGACGGGCTTCTGGCCGGTAAGCTCAGAGAGCTCCTTGACCGCGGCGTCCATCAGCTTCGGGTTCTGGATCGCCTCGCCGAGGCCGACATTGACGACGACTTTGGTTATCCTCGGGACCTGCATCGCGCTCGTGTAGTTAAAATGCTTCACGAGTGCTGATTTTATTTCACTTTCGTACTTTTCCTTAAGCCTGGCCATTCGCCGATCCTCCGGTATCTTTAAGCCTTGTCCATGGGGCTGCCGCACTTCTTGCAGACGCGAACCTTGTTCTCGCCCTCGAAGCTGTGGGATACCCTTGTAGGTTTGTTGCACTTCGGGCAGACCACCATCACATTGGAGACATGCAGCGGGGCTTCCCTCTCGATAATTCCGCCTTCGCGGTTGACCGCAGTCGGGCGTGTGTGCCTCTTGATGAGGTTCAGCTTCTCGATGAGGATTTTGGCTGCGTCAGGCATTACCCTGAACACGCGGCCTATCTTGCCCCTCTCCTTGCCGGCGATCACCACGACGGTGTCATTCTTTTTTATATTTATACCCATTTTAAACGTGACCTCCTAAAGGACCTCGGGCGCAAGGGATATAATCTTCATGAAGTTCTTCCAGCGAAGCTCCCTGGCCACAGGCCCGAAGATACGGGTCCCGATGGGCTCACCCTGCGCGTTGATTAATACCGCGGCGTTTTTGTCGAACTTTATGTACGAACCGTCAGCTCTCCTGACTTCCTTAGAAGTCCTGACGACAACCGCCCTGGCAACCTTCCCCTTTTTGGCTGTGCCGTCCGGGAGGGCTTCCTTGATGGCGATTATGATTATGTCGCCAACGGTGGCGTAACGCCTCTTGGAGCCGCCAAGCACCTTGATGCACATAACCTTCTTGGCGCCCGAGTTGTCCGCCACATCCAGCATAGTCTGGACCTGCACCATAATGAACTCTCCGATATCTTAAATAATGTATATCAGGCAAAACCGAAAGCAAAGAGGCCTGAATGCCTACTTCGCCTTCTCTATGATCTCCACAACCTCGAAGTGCTTTTCCTTTGAGAGCGGCCGGGTCTCGACCATCAGCACCTTGTCGCCGATGCCGCACTCGTTCTTCTCGTCGTGGGCCTTGAACTTCGACACCTTGCTTACGGTCTTCTTGTAAAGCGGGTGCTGGACACGCCTTGCAATGGCGACGACAACGGTTTTGTCCATCTTGTCGCTCACTACTTCGCCTACAAACGTTTTCTTCTTATATTCGGCCATCAGCCTTCCTCCGCGGCCCGGGGCTTAAAGCCCGGACTCCTTCTCGTTCAGTATCGTCTTTATCAGGGCTATGGACCTGCGCACCTGGCGGATCCTCATCGGGTTCTCGATGTCGCCCATCGCGAGCTGGAACCTGAGGTTGAAGGCCTCCTTCTCCAGGTCCGCAAGCTTCGCGTTCAATTCCTCAACAGAGAGGTCGCGTATCTCAACTGCCTTCATATTATGCCTCCCTCTCTGGCGACGAACTTTGTGGCCACCGGGAGCTTGTGGGCTGCGAGCCTCAGGGCCTCTCTCGCCACATCTTCCGGAACGCCGGCCATTTCATACAGGACCCTGCCCGGCTTGATCACGGCTACCCAATGGTCCGGGGCGCCCTTACCGGAACCCATTCGGGTTTCGGCCGGCTTCTTCGTGATCGGCTTGTCCGGGAATATCCTGATCCAGATCTTGCCGCCCCTCTTTACATGGCGGGTCATGGCAATACGCGCGGCCTCTATCTGCTGGCTGGTAATCCAGCAGCCTTCGACAGCCTTCAGGCCGTACTCTCCGAAGCTGACTTCGGAACCCCTATAGGCCTTGCCGGGCATTTTGCCCTTATGTGTCTTTCTGTGTTTTACCTTCTTTGGCGCTAACATTAAAAGCTCCCTTTATATCAAATGGAAAAAGCCTGTCCTTCCAGTTTGACTGGCAGGTTGACTCAAGGCCGCCTGCTTAGATCGCCGGGGCGCCCACTTCGAGCACATCGCCCTTGTATATCCAGACCTTTATGCCAATCTGGCCGTAGGTCGTCTTTGCCTCTGCGAACCCGTAGTCTATGTCGGCCCGGATGGTATGAAGAGGAACCCTGCCCTCCCTGTACCATTCGGAGCGGGCGATCTCCGCGCCGGCCAGACGGCCCGCGCACGCGATCTTTATGCCCTGTGCGCCAAAGCGCAGCGAGGAGGTGACTGCCTTTTTCATCGCCCTGCGGAACGCTATGCGGCGTTCAAGCTGCATGGCTATGTTCTCGGCGACAAGCTGGGCGTCCATTTCGGGCTTGCGGATCTCCATAATGTTTATGTAGATCTGCTTTTTGGTAAGGTCTTCAAGCTCCTTCTTGAGCTTGTCAACTTCCGCACCCTTCTTGCCGATGATTATGCCCGGCCTGGCGGTGTGGATGTTGACCTTGACTCTGTTTCCAGCGCGGTCGATGTCTATCTTGCCGACACCGGCGTGGAAGAGCTTGGCCTTAACGATTTTGCGGAGTTTGAGGTCCTCATGGAGGTACTCAGCATACTCCTTCTTCGCGTACCACTTGGAGCTCCAGGTCTTTATTACGCCTAACCTGTACCCTATTGGATGGACTTTCTGGCCCAACAGTTCACCTCCAAAAATTAACTTGCTTGACTATTCGTCGCCAAGGACCAGCGTGATGTGGCTGGACCTCTTCTTGATAATGTTCGCGCGTCCCATAGCCCTCGGGCTGACCCTCTTCATCGTGGGGCCCTGGTCTACGAACACCGTCTTCACCCTAAGCCTGTCGACATCCGGGATGTTCTTCTGCTCTGCGTTGGCTATCGCCGACTTGAGCAGCTTCAACACTATATTGGATGCATGCTGAGGCATGAAGGTCAGCATGTTGACGGCTTCCCCGACTTTTTTGCCTCGGATGACGTCAACAACCAGCCTGGCCTTCCTCGGGGTGACCCTTATAAATCTTGCAATCGCTTTGGATTCCATTGAAGTAGCTCCCAAACTTCTTATTTGCCGGTTTTCTTCTCAGAGCCGCCATGGCCCTTGAACGTCCTGGTGACCGAGAATTCCCCGAGCTTGTGTCCAATCATGTTCTCGCTTACATAGACCGGTATGAATTTCTTCCCGTTGTGCACGGCCAGGGTGTGCCCGATGAAATCCGGGACAATCATGCTGGCGCGGCTCCAAGTCTTGACTATCTTCTTGTCGCCAGCCTGGTTCATCTGGTCTACGCGCTTAAAGAGCTTCTCCGAAACATGAGGCCCCTTCTTAATCGATCTTGGCACGGCTTTCCTCCTGAAATTAGCCCGAGATTAGGCTATTTTCTCCTCTTGACAATAAACTTGTCGGTGGTCTTGTTTTTTCTGGTCTTCACGCCTTCCGGCTTGCCCCACGGGGAGACTGCCGGGCGGCCGCCTGAGCTGCGGCCTTCGCCGCCGCCGAGCGGATGGTCGACCGGGTTCATGACAACGCCCCTGACGCTGGGCCTGACGCCGAGCCAGCGGATACGGCCGGCCTTGCCGAGCGTGATGTTTTCGTGGTCGAGGTTGCCTATCTGGCCGATGGTTGCCTTGCAGTCGATCAAGACCTGCCTGACTTCGCCGGACGGAAGCCTGAGCTGCGCGTAGCGCTCTTCCTTGGCCATAAGCTGGGCATATGCGCCCGCGCTCTTTGCCATCTGGCCGCCGCCGCCCTTACGAAGCTCAATGTTGTGTACGAGCGTGCCCAGCGGTATGTTGCGGAGCGGGAGCGTGTTGCCCGGAAGGATATCCGCCCCTATGCCGGACATTATCTTGTCGCCAACCTTCAGGCCGACCGGTGCAAGGATATAGCGCTTTTCGCCGTCGGCATAAACCAGCAGGGCGATCCTCGCGGTCCTGTTCGGGTCGTACTCGATGCTCTTCACGGTGGCCGGTATGCCGTCCTTGTTCCGCTTGAAGTCGATGAGCCTGTAAGCCCTCTTGTGGCCGCCGCCCTGGTGCCTGACCGTTATCCTGCCGTAGCAGTTGCGGCCGGCGTTCTTCCTGAGCCCGACCATCAAGCTCTTTTCAGGCGTGTCCGTCGTTATTTCTTCGAAAGTGTCTACCGTCATGGCCCTTCTTGAGGGCGTATACGGTCTGAATTTCTTTATACCCATTTTAAGAATTCTCCCTGAAAGCTTTCGGTCCGCGGGCTATCCGCCCCTTGAATCTTAAGAAGGCTTACTTCACGCCTTCCAGGTACTCGACGGTCTCGCCTTTTTTGAGGGTGACGACGGCCTTTTTCCAGTCGGACCTGACGCCGAACCTCATGCCGATGCGCTTCTTCTTGCCCTTGAAGCTTATCGTGCGGACATCCGCTACTTTTACCTTGAAGACTGTCTCGACGGCCTGCTTTATCTCCATCTTGTTGGCCTCGAGGGCCACCTGGAGGACGATCGTGTTCTCGACCTCTTTTAAGCGGGCGCTCTTCTCGGTGATAAGCGGCTTTTTGATTACATCAAATATGTTGTTCACTTCAGCACCTCCTGGAGCTTCTCGACAGCGCCCCTGTCGGCGACGATGTTTGCGTGCTTGAGCAGGTCGAAAACATTGATGTTCTCTACCCTTATCACCGTCACGCCTGCAAGGTTGCGGGCTGCGAGATAGGTGTTCCTGTCCTCGCCCGTCGAAATGAGAAGCGTGGTGCCGGTAAGGTTCAGGCCGGCTATGAAGGCCGCAGCCTCCTTGGTCTTCGGGCCGCTGAAGGCTATCTTGTCAACCACAATAAGGTTGCCGGAAGCGAGCCTTGCGGACAGCACCGACGTAAGGGCCTGGCGGGACGCCCTCTTGGGAAGAGCGTAGCTGTAGTCCCTCGGGTGCGGGCCGAATACGACGCCACCGTGCCTCCAGATTGGTGAACGGCTCGAGCCGGAACGGGCACGGCCGGTACCCTTCTGGCGCCACGGCTTTATGCCGCCGCCGCTGACGAAATGGCGGGTCTTTGTGCCCGCAGTGCCCTGGCGCGCGTTAGCGAGCTGGTTCACGAGGGCTTCATGGACGAGGCCCTTGTTCGGCTTTACGCCGAAAACCTCGTCGGCAAGCTCCAACTTGCCCGCCTTATTATTCTTGGAATCTAATATGTCTACCGCTGGCATCTTTGAAATCTCCCTGAATGCCGGTATCTCCGGCAAAACCTTCGGTCAGTCCTTCAGGCTTACGCCTTGTTTATGACGACGATCCCGCCTATGGAGCCCGGAACGGCGCCCTTTATCAGGACAATGTTGTCCTGCGGCCTCACCTCGACTATTGTCAACCCCTTGGTGGTTACCCTTGCATCGCCCATCTGGCCCGGAAGTCTCATGTTCTTCCAAACCCTCGACGGACAAGCGGATGAACCTATGCCGCCCGGCTCTCTGTGGAACATCGAACCGTGCGTGGCGCGGCCGCCCTTGAAGTTGTGACGCTTCATGACGCCCTGGAAGCCCTTGCCCTTGGAGGTGCCCGTCACGGCGACGGTGTCGCCCTTAGCGACTATCTCCACGGTCACCTTCTGGCCAAGCTCGACCTCGGAGAGGTCGCCCTTGAACTCGGTCAGGTGCCTGTAACCAACCGTGCCGGCCTTCTTGAAATGGCCCGCCATCGGCTTGTTGACCTTGCTCTCCTTGACCTCGTGGAAGCCTATCTGGACGGCTTCGTAGCCGTCGGTGGCAGCGGTCTTCTTCTGGGTAACGCTGCAGGGGCCGGCTTCTACCACGGTCACCGGAAAGATGCGGCCGTCTGCTGCGAAGACCTGCGTCATCCCGAGTTTTCTTCCAATTATGCCTGTAATCATCCTTAAAGACCCTCTTTGGTATTTATGCGCTACCTGTTTGCGCATCGGGCTCATTGCCCATATTCAAGCATTTGCAGACTCTCGGTATGTCGAGCCCGCCTGTCATAATTTCCGCCCGATTAAAGCTTTATCTCGACATCCACGCCTGCGGACAGGTCGAGCTTCATCAGGGCGTCAACGGTCTGCGGGGTCGGGTCCAGTATGTCGATGAGGCGCTTGTGCGTCCTGATCTCGAACTGCTCCCTGGACTTCTTGTCCACGTGCGGTGACCTGAGGACGGTGTAGCGGCTGATCTTGGTCGGCAGAGGCACCGGCCCGGATATCCTGGCCCCGGTCCTCTTTGCAGTATCCACTATCTCGCTGACCGACTGGTCAAGCAGCCTGTGATCGTATGCATTAAGCCTTATCCTAATCTTCTGTGCCACGTCGTTCCCTCTGTTCTTTTTAAAAGTGCAGGAACGGGAGGGCTTATCCGCCTCTCCCGGCCCGGGATTACTCTATTATGTCGGTTACGACGCCGGCGCCGACGGTACGGCCGCCTTCGCGGATGGCGAAGCGCAGTTCCTTCTCGCAGGCTATCGGCCCGATAAGCTCGACAGTGCAGGAGATGTTGTCGCCCGGCATGACCATCTCAACGCCTTCGGCAAGCTTAACCACGCCGGTCACGTCCGTCGTACGGAAGTAGAACTGCGGACGGTAGCCGTTGAAGAACGGCGTATGACGCCCGCCTTCTTCCTTCGTCAGGATGTACGCCTCCGCCTTGAACTTCGTGTGCGGGGTGATGGACTTCGGCTGCGCAAGGACCATGCCGCGCTCGACGTCGTCCTTCTTCGTGCCACGAAGCAGGACGCCGATGTTGTCGCCGGCCTGGCCCTGGTCCAGAAGCTTCCTGAACATCTCGACGCCAGTTACGACCGTCTTCTGCGTC
>DASXVI010000105.1:0-7397 GCA_036504315.1 Nitrospirota bacterium | reverse complement strand
TGTCCTCTCAGGAATCCTGCTTGCAGCCTCGTTCCCGCCGTCGGATTTGTCCTATGCCGCGTGGGCGTCGCTGATACCCCTTCTACATGCAGTTCAGGCGGAAAAGCCGCTGTATTCTTTCTGGCAGGGAATGGCCTGCGGGATGGTGTTCTACCTCGCGAGCGTGTACTGGGTGATAAACACCATGTACTCCTACGGCGGGCTGAACATCGGCGTAAGCATCCTGCTTCTCGTCGCGCTGTCCGCATACCTCGCGCTCTATGTCGGCATCTTCGCACTGTTCATGAACCGCGCATCCATGCGCCGGATCCCGTTCACGATATCGGCCCCGTTCGTCTGGGTTGCGCTGGAGCTTGCGCGCAACTACATGCTGAGCGGCTTCCCGTGGAACCTGCTTGGATACTCGCAGCATGCGGTACTGAAGATAATACAGGTGTCGGACATTACCGGCGTATACGGCGTCTCGTTCGCGGTGGTGCTTGTGAACGCGGCGGCGGCGGATTTGCTCGCCATGCTCCCGGACAAAAAGATTGCTTGGCCGCGCGCGGCCGGAATTGCTTCTGCCGTAGTGATAATTATCGGCGTGTCATTGTACGGCGGGTACAGGCTTAACCACCCTCCCGTATCGAAGGGCACGATAAAGGCCGCGCTGATACAGGGCAACATAGACCAGTCGCAAAAGTGGGACCCGGCGTTTCGGGACAAGGTTTTCGGCGCATACACGAGGCTTACGCTTGAGGCGGCAAGGCAGAAACCCGATATCGTTATATGGCCCGAGACCGCGACGCCGTTCGTCTTTCAGGACGACGAGATGCGGCCAAGGCTTTTTGAAACCGCGAAACTCTCCGGCGCGTACCTCCTGACGGGAAGCCCGAGCATCGAGCAGAAGGACGACCAGGGTTACCTCGAATTCAACAGCGCGTACCTGATATCGCCCAAGGGCAACCCCGTCGGGCGTTACGACAAGATGCACCTCGTCCCGTTCGGCGAGTATGTCCCGGCAAAGACGCTGCTCCCCTTCGTATCGAAGATGGTCACGGCCATCGGGGATTTCGGCGGAGGCAAAGAGGCCACCGTCATGGAGGCCGGCAATTTCAAGTTCGGCACCGCGATATGCTTCGAGGTGATATTCCCTGAGCTTGTCAGAAAGTTCGCGGACAACGGGGCAGACTTCCTTACGAGCGTGACAAACGACGCGTGGTTTGGCCGCTCGTCCGCCCCGGCCCAGCACTTCAACATGGCGGTGTTCCGCGCCGTCGAGAACCGCCGCGCGCTTGTCCGGGCAGCCAATACCGGCATCACCGGCCTTATCCTGCCGACAGGAGAGGTCGGCGCGACGACCGGCATATTCAAAGAGACGATGCTGACCGTCGATGTGCCGCTCGTTTCGGAGAAGACCTTTTATACAAGGCATGGCGACCTGTTCGCATATTTCTGCGCCGCGGTTTCATTGTTGATATTCGGTTATCTTGTTATATATCGAAGGAGAAAAAATGATAGCGCTTGAGGATGTTCAAAGAGAGCTGATAAAGCTTCAGGATAGGGCTACCGCCCTGAGGGGGCATCTTTGACCTTGCGGGCAAGGAGAGAAGGCTCACCGAAATAGGAACCCAGATGGAGGCCGAAGGCTTCTGGAACGACGCCGAGAAAGCCCAGCTCCTGATGAAGGAGAAGACCGCCCTTGAGGCCCCCATCTCCGGCTGGAAATCCCTCCAGAAGTCGCTCGACGACCTGAAGGTGATGCTTGAGCTGTCCTCCGAAGAAGGCGGCGAGGAGATGCTGCCGGAAATCGACGCCGGTATTGTAGATTTGGAAAAAAGGCTCGATTCTGTCGAACTGAACCTGATGCTCTCAGGCGAGAACGATAAGAACAACGCCATCGTCACGATACACCCCGGAGCGGGCGGGACAGAGTCCCAGGACTGGGCCGACATGCTCTTCCGGATGTACCTTCGCTGGGCGGAGAAGCGCGGCTACCAGTCCGAAATAATAGATATCCTCCCCGGCGAAGAGGCCGGCATCAAGAGCGTCACCTTCGAGGTGAACGGCATGAACGCATTCGGATATCTAAAGTCCGAGGCGGGAGTGCACAGGCTCGTCCGCATCTCCCCTTTCGACGCTAACAAGCGCCGCCATACCAGCTTCGCATCCGTATTCGTCTACCCGGAAATCGAGGACGATGTAGAGGTGAATATCGACGAGAAGGACCTGCGCATCGACACCTACCGCGCGTCCGGCGCAGGCGGCCAGCATGTAAACAAGACCTCGTCCGCGATACGCATAACGCATATCCCGACGAATGTCGTCGTGCAGTGCCAGGACGAGCGCTCGCAGTTCAAGAATAAGGCAAAGGCGATGAAGGTCCTCCGCTCCCGTCTCTATGACCTCGAGGTCAAGAAGAAGGAAGAGAAGATGGACAAGATAAACGCGGACAAGAAGGAGATTACCTGGGGCAGCCAGATACGCTCGTATGTCTTCATGCCCTACCAGCTTGCGAAGGACCACCGCACCGGATACGAGGTCGGTAACATCAACGCCGTCATGGACGGCGACCTGGACGGCTTCATCGAGGCGTATCTGCTCGGTCGCCGCGCCCAGCCCGGCTCCGCCGGCGAGGATTTGGATTAAGGATGAAGCCGAAAGACCTGATAGCGCACTACAAAGAGCATAGGGACGAGATACGCGCCCGGCTGGCCGAGTTCCCGCTGGTTTATAAAGCGGGCGACCTCGCGATATTCAAGGAGCTTTGCTTCTGCATCCTGACGGCCAACACCTCGGCCAGGATGGGCATCACCTGCATCGAGGCTGCGGGCGACGACATACTCACCGCCTCACGCGAAGACCTGCAAAACATACTCTGCGGCAGGTATCGCTTCTGGAGGGTCCGTCCCGGATACATCATCCACACGCGGGACTACCTGATGGCCGAAACCGGGTTTGGATTGAAACCCCTCACCTCTGTATCCCCTCTCCCGCGAAGAGAGGGGAACCCATTAAGGGATAAAATAAAGTCGCTCACCGACTTCCAGGAGCGGCGCGACTTCTTCGCGGACAACCCCGGTATCAAGGGTATCGGGTACAAGGAGGCCAGCCACTTCCTGCGCAATATCGGCTTCAAGGGCTACGCGATACTCGACAAGCACATCGTGAACCTGATGTTCGACCTGGGAGTGCTGCCGGACAACAACCGTCCGGCGAACAGGAAGAAATATATCGAGATTGAGGACCGCCTGCGGGACTTCTCAAATGATATCGGGATCGATATGGACGAGCTGGACCTGGCCCTGTGGAGCTATAAGACCGGGGTAATACTCAAATAATTAAGCTGTTGACACCCACCTTTCAAAACTCTATACTTTCAAAGGATTTTTTATTATATTTTAGAAAGGAATTGTTACTGATGCTTGAGGAAAACGAACTTATACTTGCGCGCAAGAAGAAGCTGGAGGACTTAAAGGCCCTCGGCATAAACCCGTACGGCCACAGGTTTGAGGTAAAGGACAAAGCCGCCGATATAACCGCCAAATATGGCGAGACTGACAAGGAGACGCTCGAAGCGGATAAGGTCGGCGTCGTGGTCGCCGGCCGCATCGTCATGTTCCGCAGCTTCGGGAAGGCCTGCTTCTCGCATATACAGGACGCCACCGGCCGCATCCAGATATACATGAAGAAAGACCTGCTCGGCGAACAGTTCAAGGTCGTAGACCTGTTAGACCTCGGCGACCATGTCGGCATCGAGGGCTACCTTTTCCGCACCAGGACCAACGAACTGACTATCGAGGTAGAGAAGCTGACGCTGCTGTCCAAGTCCCTGCGTCCCCTGCCCGAGAAATGGCACGGCCTGACGGATGTCGAGACCCGCTACCGCCAGAGGTATGTAGACCTCATCGTCAACCCGGATGTAAAGAAGACCTTCATCGCCAGAAATAAAATAATCAAGACGATAAAGCAGTACCTTGAGGACCGCGGATTCCTCGAAGTCGAGACACCGATGATGCAGCAGATACCCGGCGGCGCGACGGCGAGGCCGTTCATCACGCACCACAACGCGCTGGACATGGACCTGTATTTGCGCATCGCTCCGGAGCTTTACTTAAAGCGGCTTATAGTTGGCGGTTTCGACCGCGTCTACGAGATGAACAGGAACTTCCGCAATGAGGGCATCTCTATAAAGCACAACCCCGAATTCACGATGCTCGAATTCTACATGGCCTATGCCGATTATACCGACCTGATTAAACTCACGGAAGAGTTGTTCGGCCAGATTGCAATGTCCGTCGCAGGCTCGCTCAAGATATCCTGTCAGGGCCAGGAAGTGGACCTTACCGCGCCGTGGCCGAGGTGGTCGATGGAAGAGGCTATCTCAAGGACTACCGGCGTGGACATTGCAGTCCTGAAGGATTTGGAGAGCGCGAAGAAGTTCGCCAGAGAGAACAAGGTCCCGCTCCAGGAGGGCATGAGCCTTGCGAAAGTCGTCGAGGAGATATTCTCCAAGACGACCGAGGCGAAACTCATCAACCCGACCTTCATAACGGAATACCCTGTCGAGCTCTCCCCGCTTTCGCGCAGGAACGACGAGAGGCCGGAAATAGTGGACCGGTTCGAGCTGATAATTGCGGGCCGCGAGATGGCCAACGCTTTCTCCGAGCTTAACGACCCGCTGGACCAGAAGGAGCGGTTCGCCGACCAGGTGGCCCAGCGTGAAAAGGGCGATGCGGAGGCCCAGTTCATGGACGAGGACTATGTCCGCGCGCTGGAGTACGGCATGCCCCCGACCGCAGGCGAAGGCATCGGCATCGACAGGCTCGTCATGCTCTTTACCGGCTCGGATTCTATCCGCGATGTGATACTTTTCCCGCAGCTGAAAAAAGAAACAATCCGCGTCAGGCAGGATAACGCCGACGCCAAGTCCGGTTCACAGGAAGGTCAGGAAGGCTGATGTCCTACCCGCTTTTCGTGGCGCTCAGATACTTAAAAGGCAAGCACAAGAGCGCCCCGATATCGCTGAACACTATGATATCCATCGCCGGAGTGGCAGTAGGCGTGATGACGCTTATCGTCGTGCTGTCCGTGATGAGCGGGTTTGAGAACGACCTGAAGAAGAAGATACTCGGGACGAACTCGCCTGTCATTATTACGAGCTTCGGCGAGAAGGGCATGGTGGATTACCGGGGCGCTATGAAGAAGGTCGCGGCCTACCCGCATGTAAAATCCGTTACACCGTTCACTTACAGCGAAGTGATGCTTACCTCCCCGTCCGGCGTCTCGGGCATAATCCTGAAGGGCATCGACCCTTCGTCCGAGGGCAAGGTCACCGACCTGCAGAAGTATATGGTCGCGGGCAAACTTGGAGATGTTGAGTGCGAAAAGCCCGCCATCATACTCGGCAAGGAACTCGCGACTACCCTCGGGGTGGGCATGGGCGACAAGGTCCGCGTCGTCTCGCCTTTCGGGACGATGACCCCGCTTGGGATGGTCCCGAAGCTGCAGGAGTTCATTGTCAAGGGAGTCTTCGATTCCGGGATGTACGAGTATGATTCGAAGCTCGCATATATTTCCATCCCGCAGGCGCAGACATTCTTCGCCTTGGGCGATTCCGTCACCGGGCTCGAAGTGAATATAGACGACATAGACAACTCCGGCGTTATGGCGAAGCAGCTTGAAGATAAGCTCGGGTTCCCATACCGCGCGCGCGACTGGGTGCAGATGAACAGGAGCCTGTTCTCGGCGCTGAAGCTGGAAAAGATAACGATGTTCGTCATCCTCGTGCTGATAATACTCGTCGCGTCCTTCAACATCGTAAGCACGCTCATAATGATAGTAATCGAGAAGGCGCGGGAAATTGCGATACTGAAATCCATGGGCGCAACACGCGCGGGCATTATGAAGATTTTTATGATTAACGGCATAGTAATCGGAAGCCTCGGGACGCTTATCGGCCTGGCTGGCGGCTATAGCATATGCCTCATCGTCTCCAAGACCAACCTGATAACTCTCCCGAGCGACATCTATTACATCGACCACCTGCCGGTCAATATGGACCCGACGGAGTTCATCGCCGTCTCGGCGGCGGCGTTAATTATAAGCTTCAGCGCTACTATTTACCCGTCATGGCAGGCGGCGAAACTCGACCCGCTCGAGGCGCTGCGGTACGAATAGTGAAGGAGGGCCCCATGTTTACAAGATTGAGTCAGGCATCCGCCGTGAAAGGCATAGTCCTTGCGGCAATAATAATACTCTTGTCCTGTCAGGCGGCTCTTTGCGCCGACGGAAGCGCAAACCTGTCGTCGCACACTGGCAACCTGCTTCGAGGCACGGTCTACAAATACACCGGGGTCTCCAGGGAAGGCATAATCACCATACGCACCACCTCCAAGCTCCTCGCCGTGGCTCCGGTATGCCGCTACGACTTCGACATCCTGAATGCGACGATGGAGGGCACGCTCTACAACTTCATGATGGCGGATATCGAGTCGATCGAGTTTCTGCCGATGGAGGAAGGCACCCAGCCGGTCAACCTCCTCCTTCGAAACGGCACAATGCGCAAGGTACTGCTCACTTCCGGGAACAAGGGCATCTTCGGCAAGTTCAACCTCCGCGTCAAGGAAGTGGACATCGTGACCGAAGGCTACGGCGAGAACATAGTGCCCGGAGGCGACATACAGAAAATTGTATTCACGGCCCAGAAGCCTGCCGAGGATAACATAAAGTATCTCGTGGACCAGTTGGGCTACGCGCTGGAGGTCGGCAGGCGCGACGACCTGATAGACAACGACTTCCGCGGTATTCTCGAAAACATCCAGTCGAGGATGAGGACGAAGATAAATGAAAAGAAGTAAGGCCAAGGGCGGAAGGACAGGCAAACGCAATGGCAAGCTCCAGAAGGCCAGGAAGGTTGTCACCTTTATAGCTCTGGTGCTGCTCGTCTGCGGTCTGCTGGTATATTTCTCCGGCGGCAGCAGCGTCCGCTGGTTTGGCAGCGAGACCGAGACCGTCAGCGAAAAAGTCGGCGACCAGGTTAAGGAAGGCTCTGAGAAGCTTGGCGACAAAGCCGACGATGTTCAGGGCGACCTGAAAGACAAGGCCTCCCAGGCAAAGGAAGAAGCAAAGACCACCGCCCAAAAGCTCAAGGGCGATATCAAGAAATCAACCGTTTCGTTCAAAGACTATGTTAAAGAGTCTGCGCATAAAATCAAAAGAAGCATAGCTGACAAGCTGAAAGGCAACGAGTCAAAGTGACCGATACTCCCCTCGTATCCGCGCGCGGTTTAAAGAAACGCTTCCGCATCGGGCCTTCCGAAATCAGCATCCTTAAGGGCATCGACCTCGATATAGCCAAGGGCGAGATGCTGTCCATCGTAGGCGCTTCGGGCGTCGGCAAGAGCACGCTTTTGCAT
>DASXVI010000104.1:0-2235 GCA_036504315.1 Nitrospirota bacterium | reverse complement strand
GATGTTCCAGCGGATTATTTCCTCCAGCAGCGTCTCCATATAGCCTTCCGGCTGGTTGAAGATGCTGTCCACGAACTCGTATGTGCGGCAGCCGGTATTTATTATGGAGGCGGAAATTTCCTCGGCGACGGCGGCCGGGTCACGCAGCCTCCAGCAGCGGCCCTCGATGCGGTTGTATGTGCAATAGAGGCAGCGGTTAGCGCATCCGCGCTTGCCCTGGACCGGCAGGACGGGTTCAAACCGCAGGTAGCGTTTCACATCCACCCAGCGGTCGAGCCTCGGCGTTACGATATCCGGGCTGGCGGGATAATCCGTCCGCTCGTACTCACGGTGCGTCAGGCCCCGGCAGACGAGGCCCGGTATATCCGGGTAGGGGTTTTTTACGAAGTCGTTGCCAAAGAACGATACCGCCGCCTCTTCGCCCTCGCCCACTACCGCGAAGGTTAGCCCCAGGTATTCGAGGATTTCGACCGGCATTACGCTTACGCCTGAGCCGCCGAGAAGTATCTTGCCGTCCGTCTCGTGCTTTAACGCGTCGGTTATGTCCTTTAAGGCGGGGATGAAGCTTCTCGGGGTCAGGAAGTCGCCGTTGTCCACATTGCGCACGGATACGCCGACGCCGTCCGGCATGAACTCCCGCATCACCTCGATTACCTTATAGACCGGGTCGTTCTCGTAGGTGAGGTCCAGCATTCGGACGGTAAAACCAGCCTGCGACAGTGCCTCCGCCACCCACGCCGCCCCGACCGGGACGACCGGCTGGGGCGCAAACTCCCGGTTCGTGCTTATCATCAGTATTTTCTTGACCATAGGGGCGCATTTTACCCCAAAGGGGTATTTTGGGCAAGAAATATTGACATTTACCCTCTTGCTGGGTTATTATTCCCGCTCGTTTAAATCATATTGAAAGGAGTAAATCAAATTGGCATACGAAGTTACATTTATTCCCGGCGACGGCACGGGTCCTGAAATAGCGGAGGCGACGAGGCGCGTACTTGAGGCCACCGGGGTACAGTTCAAATGGGATGTCCAGGATGCGGGCGTGGATGTGTTCGAGAAGGAGGGCAACCCCTTGCCGGACAGGGTCATCGACTCGCTCAGGCGGACAAAGGTCGGCATAAAGGGCCCGGTAACCACCCCGGTCGGCACTGGATTCAGGAGCGTCAATGTCACGCTCCGCCAGAAGCTCGACCTCTACTGCTGCCTCCGGCCGTGCAAGACCTACGAGGGCGTGCGCTCCCGTTACGACAACATAAACCTGGTAATCGTCCGCGAGAATACCGAGGACCTATACGCAGGCATCGAGTACGAGAAGGGTTCCGAGGGCGCGAAGGCCATCATCGACGCCGTCAAGGCCAACGGCGGCAGGACTATTACGCCGGACTCCGGCATCTCGATCAAGCCGATATCCGTCGAGGGCACCCGCCGCATCGTGAAGTACGCCTTCGACTATGCGCGCGAGAACGGCCGCAAGAAGGTTACTTCCGTCCACAAGGCGAACATCATGAAGTTCTCCGACGGCCTGTGGTTGGAGGTCTCCCGCGAGGTGGCGAAGGGCTATCCCGACATCGAGTTCGAGGACAGGATAGTCGATAACATGTGCATGCAGCTCGTCCAGAAGCCGGAGCTTTACGATGTCATCGTCCTGCCGAACCTTTACGGCGACATACTGTCCGACCTCTGCGCTGGGCTGATTGGCGGCCTGGGCGTGGCTCCGGGCGCGAATATCGGCACCATCGGCGCGCTGTTTGAGCCGACCCACGGCTCCGCCCCGAAGTACAAGGGCCTGAACAAGGTCAACCCGGTCGCGATGATGCTGTCCGGCGTGATGATGCTGAACTACCTGGGCGAGAAAGACGCCGCAAACAGGATGGAGTCGGCGATTTCGGCCATCATAAAAGAAGGCAAGGATGTTACATACGACTTAAAGCCGAAGGCCGACGACCCGACAGCGGTCGGCACATCCCAGATGGCGGACGCGATTATAAAGAAGATGAACGGGTAAGATTGCCCAGATATAGAAAAGAGAAAGGCCAGCCGAAAGGCTGGCCTTTTTTATATTTATCTTGAAAAAAGAATTTATTTTTAATATATTATTTATTATGGATAATATATTTAAGACAAATATTTGGAATAGGACTTTAGCCAGTCAAGAACCCGACGCCGCTGTTGATGCTAGGGGAAAATTGAGGGCAGCGTTTATTAAACTCAGAGAAAGAGCCAGCTTACTCGCCG
>DASXVI010000103.1:0-9661 GCA_036504315.1 Nitrospirota bacterium | reverse complement strand
TATGTTCAGCTCTCCGATGTAAAAAGTCATCCCCAGGTTGAATATCAGCACTATGAAATACAGCGCCGGGCCTACGAGGTCCAGACCTCCAAACCCTCTACCCGCATCCTTGAATTTCTTGTCGAGCCAGCCCCAGATGGTCAAGGTGGCCAGGCCGACGGCAAACCACCCGGCGAAGTTCGCTATCGTCACGCCAAAATATACCCCCGGCTCCGGGTAATAATATATCTTTCCCAGGAACCACCTGTCCCCCCGCAGGGATAGCGGGTCGATTACCACATCAATCAGCATGAACATCAGGGCGCCCATCAGCACAACAGGCAACCTGAAGCGGGCGGGTTCGTCCGTGAACATTAACTTCAGTCCCCTGCCGTCGTGGGGCGAGACGAGTACCCGTGCGGTCGTCCAGCTCGCGTATGCGAGGAAGGCAAACGACAGCGAATCCATGAAAGGCACGCCGAAGACCCAAAGCTCTTTATCGAGGGTTGAAGGGATGTAGTGGTACAGGCCGAACGGTATGCCGGTCCGGACAGAGGAAAACTCGGCGGCGTAGGCTATCGCCCAGGCTGTCAATGTAAACAGCGCGGTTTTTTTAACCCCGAGCTTGAACGAAGCGGCAACGAGATAGACGGCGAGGAAGGCAAAAACATAAGGCCGGAAGGAGATAGTTTTTCCAAGAAGTGCGAGCGTTTCGGACATCACATTTTCCCGATAATTTTAGGGCCGCGCAGCCACTTGACCGCTTTCTCCAGTGCGCCCTCTACCGGGTTTTGCGGCATGCCCAGCTCGCTCACGGCCTTCTCAGGGCTGAAGTACATGAACTTCCTGGCCATCTTGACCGCATCGAGCGGGGCGAGAGGCGGCCTGCGGGTAATATGGTCGGACACCATAGTGCTGAAATACGCTATGGGATATACGAAGTTATAGGGCAACTTCACCCGCGGGGCCGGGATGCCGGTCATGCCGCTTAACAACTCGAATATCTCCCGCAGCTTCATGTCGCGGTTGCCGAGGATATATTTCTCTCCGGGACGGCCCTTTTCCATCGCCAGGATATGCCCTTCCGCAACATCTTCCACATCGACAATATTAAGTCCGGTATCCAGGTAGGCGAACATCCTGCGGTTTATAAAGTCCCTGATCATGGCCCCTGTCGGGGTCGGCTTTATATCATGGGCTCCAACCGGGGTGCTGGGGTTGACTATCACCACCGGAAAGCCGCCCCTCGCATAATCCAACGCTACCTGCTCGGCCATGAATTTGGACTTTTTATAATCCCCGACCATGTCCGCGAACGTAACAGGCGCTTTTTCCGTGCCGGGCGTGCCGTCTCCCGGGTTGCCGAGTGTCCCGACTGTGCTGGTGTAGACGACCCGTTCAACTCCGGCGCGGCGCGCTGCCTCTATGATATTCTTGGTCCCGTCCACGTTCACGGAATACATCCGGTGCTTGTCTGGCACCCAAAGGCTGTACTCCGCGGCGGCATGGTATACCTGGTCGCACCCCTTCACCGCGCGCGCGACGGACCAGATATCAAGCAGGTCGCCGTATATTACCTCGGCCTTCAAACCCAAAAGGTTGCGGCAGTCGCTGTCCCTGCGGACGAGCACAACCAGGTCGTCCCCGCGGGCCGCAACCTTCTTCGCGAGCGTCGAACCTATAAAACCGGTCGCACCCGTTACAAGCACTTTCATAATTTAGCCTTTGAGGTTTGATGGATGGGGTAACTGCCGGGAAGGCCCCGACGGCGCTTCTGTTGAGTTGATACCATAATCCGGCCGGAAATTCAACAAATAACAGGAGCAGGACGCCAAGGCATGTTGCCTGAAGCCGCGCATCGCCACTTGACAGGGGTGGGGTTAATATGTATCATCGACTCACGGAAATGGAGGTATACATGCTCTTTCGGACTATTCTGGTATTGCTCGTCGGCCTGTCCCTTGAGTCTGTCGGTAATGTCATGCTCAGAAAAGGCATGAAAGAGGTCGGCGAGGTCACGAGCTTTTCTATCCCTGCCCTGTTCGGCGTGTTCTTGAAAGGCATTACAAACCTGAGCGTAATTACCGGCGTCACGCTTGACGCCCTGTTCTTTGGCTGCCTGCTTATAGCGCTGTCCTGGATGGAGGTCAGCGTGGTCCTTCCGCTCACCGCCGTCGGATACGTTACCACCGCCATCACGGCCAAAATTATCCTGCACGAGGACATTACCGCCCTGCGCTGGGCCGGGACCGTCCTGATAGTCGTGGGCTGCATGATGGTCGGGAAGAGCGCGACCCACTAAAATACTACCTGTAGTAAGTAACCCCAAACATCAAATGGCCGGAATTGAAGCCCTGGTTGGGCTCGTCGATTCCGGCATCCGACAGATGCCGGAACCTGACCGAAACGAGCATGGCCAGGTCCTTTGTGACGAAATACTGCGTCCCGACGGTAAAGCTCTCGATAAAGTTGAAATGCGAGCCTTGCCTGTTCCTTGGAGCGTCCAGATATACCGCCCCCATTAAAAGCTCCGTATACGGCACGAACCTTCCGTCTCCGATAAAATTGTATTTAACCCCAAGAGGGCTGAAACCGGCCTCGATGCGGTTGTCGTGGTTCACCATGAACCCGAACACGCCCTCCATCTTGTACTCCCAGACGCCCCTCCACCACGACCTGCCCTTTGGGCCGGAAATAGGAAATGTGACGGACGGCAGGACCTGGAACATGTCAAAATTATTTCTGCCCCACAGCTTAATGGCATAACCGCCCTCAAGGCCCATGGACCACTTCGCGCAGGCGATCCTCTTCTCGAAGAAACCGGGGTCCGACAGGCTCAACTCCGGCCCGCCGCAATAAGGTTTATTTTCTTGAGCCCAGGACTTGCCGGACAAACCGGCTATTAAGAGGACTGACAGGATTATTACTGTGGGGAGTTTTGAAAATGTCGTCGTCCGCAATGAGCAACTCCTTGTTGACAGGTGTGGCGTTCATAACTTTGCCATCCTTCCTTCTCCATCAACCAGAAAGCTCTCGTTGCCCCAGCGTACTTTGTTGCCCGTGAAGCTTGACGCCCATATTATAATGCTTACGATATCTTTTACAGGCAGCAGCCAGTACCAGCGAAGCGCACCGGCCGCCTTTATATACCTTGCTTCAAGATACATCGCCTGTGCCTGACGGATAGCGAGGCTTGCCGCAAAAACCGACCATCCCGCAGGAGAGAAGCCGGTCGATAAAAGGAAAATAATGGCCAGCGCGGTCGTCTTCGTCAGGACCGACAGGAAATATCCCTTGGGGCGGCAGGCGCGGTAAGTCCTCGCCCAACGGAGCTGGTGCGAAAAATAACCGCCCACGCTCCCGGACTCCTGCACGCTGTCCAGCAACACACCGGAGAGCTTAACCTTGTATCCGGCCCTGTACGCGAGGTTGCCGAGCTTGTAGTCGTCGGCAAGGAAATCCCGCAGGGCGGAGAACCCGCCGATTTTGTCCAGCGCCTCTTTCCTTACCGCCATTAAAGCCCCGAGGGCGAAGGTCAGCCCTTCCAGCCTCTCGGCAGTCAGTACCTGCGGCAGGAAATCGGTATTTATCGTCAGGGACTCGAAGGCCGAACCAATGTCACGCGCGCCCGCGCCCCTGTAAAGGCAGGTTACCACCCCGACGGCAGGGTCGGCAAAACCTTCTGCAACCATGCGCAGGGCATCCCGCGCGGCCAGAATATCGCTGTCAGATATGGCTATTATATCATATCGGGCCAACCGCGCCATATTCTCGATATTGCCCACTTTGCCGTTGGGCGCGTCGGTGCCGCGGACTGATATTGACAGGTCCCTGTCCGGGTGCTCGGCGATTAGTCTTTCGGCAACTTTGCGTGCAGGGTCGTCCGGGTCGGTCACGCCGAATATTACCTGAAATTCGGGGTAGTCCTGGTTGATGAAACTTGAAAGGGTTTCGCGGGTGCGGGAATCCGCGCCGTGGAGCGGCTTCAAGAGGGTAACTGGCGGCAGGACGGCATTGGAGGATACCTGCGCCGGCCCGGAGCGCTCCCTGAAGAATTTAATGGTGAGATAAAACGAAATAAACCCGTAGGCAAGCGAAGCGGCCCACGGAAGGAAGGTCATTATCGGCAGGAGCCGTTCCAATTCAGAGTTCTCCGAGGAGCTTCTTCGCGTCGCCTATCAGCTCCGCATGCTCCTGCTTTGATAGGCCGCCCTGAGGCGCGTTCAATACTTGTCCCGCCTCGGCCCTGGCTTTGTCCTTCATGCCGTTCTTCTGGTAGGCCTGCGCGAGGTACAGCCTGTTCATCGGGAAGCCTGGCGCAATTTCCTTCGCTTTTTCGAGATACGCCAGCCCTTTTTTTTTGTCGCCGATGAAGCTCCAGCCCGGCGCCTCTATAAGCACCTTGCCCATGCTCCGGTACGCGCCGGCATAGTCATAGGACGGGTCCGTAGCCGCGACGGCCGCCAGCCCCTTCAGCGCGTCCTTTACCCAGCCGAGCGCGGACAGGCCGCCGTCCAAATCCGATTTCCTGAGCAGGGCCATCGAGCGCCAGTAAGCCGCTTTGGAGTCATCGGGGGCGGACTTCAATGCCAGGTCGGCGGCTGATACAGCCTTGTCGAACCAACCGGCCCCGCCCTTTTTCTCAGCCTCGCCCATAAGGTAATAAGCGCGGGCAAGCTGGGTCATGAGCGCCGAGCCGTTCTTTCCGATGGCGGTCTCAATCGCCTCAGCCTGTTGCTTATACTGCCCGGCGGTTTTGGCATGGTCGAGCGCTGCGGCAAAATCGTCCGCCGTACCGGCAAAGGCCGGGACGGCTATCAGACAGGCAGCCGCTGCCATTAAGAATTTAAGGGGCACGCTCAATTTACGGGGTCCTTTATGGCCTGCCGCCTCTTTGCTATGAAGCTGTAGAATTCCTTAGCCTCCTGGTAGATGCGCTTCATCTCCTCGAAGTCCGAGAAGGCTTTAATCAGCACCTTGGCTACATACTTAGGACGGTAATAAAACTTTTTATAGAAGGTCTCTACTGCCATGAATATATCGCGGCTGTCAAGCCCCGGATAGTTTATCGCGCAGTTCTGGATGCCGCTGCTGTTTACGAGCTGCTCGTTCAGCCAGCCCTCCTTGATGCACTGGTCGAAGAACTTTGTCCCGGGGTAAGGCGACGCAAGCGATACCTGGATGGTGTCCGGGTCGATGTCGCAGGCAAAATTTATCGTGGCAGCAATGGACTCCTTCGATTCGCCCGGCAGGCCCAGCACGAACGCCCCGTGTACGATGATCCCGAGGGATTTGCAGTTCTTTGTGAACTCCCGCGCCTGCTCGACCGTCGTGCCCTTTCGGACGTTGTTCAGGATAGCCTGGTCGCCCGTCTCGTATCCAACCATGATGACGCGCATCCCGCCCTCGTGCATTGCCTTCAGTGTCTCATACTTCGCGGTCACCTTCGCATTGCAGCCCCAGCTTATCCCGAGCGGCTTCATCCTGTTCGCAATCTCGATTGCGCGGGGCTGGTCCTCCGTGAAGTTGTCGTCGTCGAAGAATATCTCCTTTACTTCCGGGAAATTCTCCGCGATATACTTCACTTCGGCCATGACATTATCCACAGAGCGGGTCCTGTAGGCGTTGCCTGAGTATGTCTGCGGCCACAGGCAGTATATGCATTTGCTCGAACAGCCGCGTCCGGTGTATATGGACACATACGGGTATTGTATCCAGGGGATTACATAGTCCTTGTAGTTCAAGTCGCGCTTGTAGATTTCGGATACGAAGGGCAAGGGGTCGAGGTCGTGTATGAGCGGCCTGTCGGGGTTGTGCGTAATGGCCCCGCCGGGTCCGCGCCAGCTTATCCCGGCGACATCGGCCAGAGGCCTGTCTCCGGCTACCTCCGGCACCACATAATCGAACTCGCCCCTGACGACGAAGTCGAGCGAGGGGCATGCCGCGAGGGTCTCCTCCGGGAGGACGCTCGGGTGCGGGCCTACGAAGCAGACGACCGCCTTCGGGTCCTGCGCCTTTATCTTGTCGGCGATTGCGCTGTCGTTTTCAAGGGACGGCGTACTGGTATAGAGCACGAACAGGTCGTACCCCTTCGCAAGTTCGAGCGTCTCGGCGACACTCAGCCCTGCGGCCGGCGCGTCCAGTACCCTCGAACCCGGCATCATCCCGGCCGGATAGGCCAGCCATGTCGGATACCAGAACGAGCGGACCTCGCGGGTCGCCTGATACCTGGAACCGGCCCCTCCGTCGAAATCCTCGAAGGAAGGCGGGTTTAGCAGCAGTACTTTCATGGTCTCTCCTCCAATGGCTTGCCGAACCTCTCCAAAGAAATCTCGTTTATGCGGTCAATGACTCCCTGGATCAGTATGTCAGGCGTCGATGCGCCCGCCGTCACACCGACCCTCTCCACGCCGTCGAACCATGCGGGCTCAAGTTCACCGGCATTGTCCACGATGAACGACATCGGGGCTACGGTGGCCGCGACCTCCTGAAGCCTCTTGGAATTTGCGCTGTTGTGAGAGCCGACGGTAATCATCAGTTCAACCTGCCTGCCCAGCTCGATAACCGAACTCTGCCTCTTCTCTGTTGCGTCGCATATGGTGTTGTAAACCTCGGCCTGCGGATATTTCTCCCTTACCCTGCAAACGACCTCGTCGAAAAACCGGATGTTCTGGGTCGTCTGGGAAACGAGTGCTACCGGGCCTTCGTGCGGCGGCATATAATCGACCTCTTCTATCTGCCGGAACACTACCGTGCTGTCCGGCGCAACGCCCTTCAGGCCTTTTACCTCGGCGTGGTCCTTGTCGCCCAGCAGAAGTATCAGGTAGCCCTCGCCCGCGAGCCTTTTAACGATGCGGTCTATCTTCGAGACGAGAGGGCAGGTGGTATCCACGACCTTCAGGCCCTTCTCCTTAGCCTTGACAATTACGTCCGGCGAAGTGCCGTGGGCGGAGATTATCAGCGTGCCGGAATCTACCTGCTCGACCTCATCGACCGTGAATACGCCTCTTTTCTCCAGTTCCTCGACCACGGTCCTGTTATGCACTATCTCGTGCAGTACAAAGACCGGCGGGGGAGTCTGGTCGGCGGTCTTGTGAGCGAGGTCGATTGCGCGCTGAACGCCCATGCAGAAGCCGGCATACCTGGCGATAAAAACCTTCATACTATGCTCCTGAGAGTTTAAAACTAAAATGGAAAATCCAGTCCGACGAAAGCAGTGAGCCCTTCCTTGCCATACCCGAAATCCACCCTGCCGACAACATTCGGAGGCACTATGGCGCGGAACCCGATGCCGGGGTTTACCTGGAACTCGCGAAACGGGTGTTTGGAAAAAGAGCTGTAAACCCGCCCGCAGTCTATGAAAGGCGCAACCTCCCAGTCGCTCCAGACGCCGAAGATATGGGCTTTGAAAAGCCTTATCCGCTCCTCGGCATTGAAAAGGACGAAGGCGTCGTCCCGGTAACGGAAATTCCCGAACCCGCGCAGCGTGTTCTCGCCGCCTATCCAGCTCTTCTCAAAAAAAGGCACATCCTTCCCGCCCGTGACCTGGGATGAGGCGCGGAGCACGGTGGTGTAGCGCTTGTCTGAAGACGAGATATACCGGCGCGCATCGAAGCCTGCCCTTGTGAAGGTCCTGCCCTCGCTGTATACGCTGCCGACCTCACCGTAGACCGTCGCGTTCCACCCCTCCGACGGGTATACCTTGTCGTCACGGGTGTCGTAGGTCAGCGAAAGCCTGTGGAGCTGGACTGTCCCGCCGTCCAGTCCGGGGAGTCCCCGAAACCTGGACTTCAGGAATGGCAGGTCCGTTACCTTGCCCCTGCCCGTCGTGACCCACCTGAACTTCTCGCCAAATGCGAACACCAGGTTGTTTTGCAGATACCAGCCCAGCGAGAATTCCGGGGATAGTTCGTTGTTCGTATAATTCGTCTCGTCCACCTCCCGGCTGCTCTCGGTAAGGCCGAAGAAACGATAAGTCGAGTCTTTGAAGTATGTAGCCCGGGCGAAAAGCTTTACTTTGCCGCCCATAAACCTGTCGTCCCAGTATTCGACCGTATATTCCTGGTCCACTCCAAGCGAGCGGTTTATGAATATGCGGTAGTTCCTGTCAATCGAGGGATAACCCAGATACCTGAGCGTCAGGTTGGTGCCTGTATTGCCGTTATAAATATAGGACGGCGCGAATATTCCGTAAACATATTCGCTCTTTTCCTTGAACATGAACACCGGCATGAAACCCATGTCGTCGCCGCCGTTCCTGGTGGTTGCATAGACGGGCAACGGTATCAGTTCGGTATCGGCAAGGGCAGCCGCAGGCAATATCAGGGTTGCGAACAGGACAAAAGCGAGGATGCCCCGGTAAACGGGCCTGACCCCGCTGCTTATAAACAGCAAATTTCCGCCTTTCCATGAGAGAGACCCATAAAAAATGAGGGTTGATTTTAGCATACCCTCATCTGAAAAGGCAATTAATTTGAGGTGATTACCGCTAACCCTCCGGTTTTCGGGCAGGCCCTCAGGCCGCAGCCTCCGACGGTCTGGCCAGCAGCCTGTATACTACCCTGAGCATGCTGTCCATGTCCGGGAACTCGCTTACTTCCGGGACATATTCGGCATAACGGATTACGCCGTCCCGGTCGGCGACGAATACTGCCCGGCAGAGAAGCCTGTGTTCCTTCATAAGCACCCCGTACGCATTGCCGAACGAGGCATCCCTATGGTCTGAAAGCACATGGATGCTCCTCGCCTCCTCGTCCTCTACAAACCTCATCTGCGCAAAGGGCAGGTCCATGCTGACTACCACAACCGCCGCCTGGTCGATGGGCAGGTCTTCGGCTACCTCGTTGAGCCTGATGGCCTCCTTGTTGCAGACAGTCGTATCCAGCGAAGGCACGGACGCAAGGATTGTCACCTTGCCTTGAAATTCCGAAAAGCTGACCTCGTCGAGACTGGCATCCAGGCACCTGAAATACGGGGCCTGCTCTCCGGGCTTTATCTGAGGCCCTAACAGGGTAACGGGCGTTCCTTCCATTTTTGTCACGCCGGTGCGCTCTTCCATCATGATACCCCCCGTAGACAGGATTTTCTGACGAATTTTTATTTCACTACATAAAATTTATCATCTGTTAAAGAACTGCGTCAAGTCGGGTTGAGTTCAGGAGGGCAGGCCATAGAATTCGCGCATTTCAGGGGTGTATTCGTTCAGGGAACGGTAGATAAACAGGGGCGGCAACACCTTAAAGCCGGTCAATCCGCTTTTGACGGCCTCGACCAGCACGATACGGGCCTCGTCTCCCGCGTGCGAGTGGATCGTGCGCATCCTTTTGGGTTCGAGCTTTCTTTTTTTAAGCTCGGAGAACAGTTCGGCGAGCCTCGCGGGGTGGTACACCACGCAGAAACGGCCGCCGTTCCTCAGCATTATAGACGCCGTCCGGGCAATGTCCGCAATCCCGGCGGTCAGTTCGTGGCGCGCGGCCGCGCGTTCGTCTCCGGGGCTTATCTTCCCGGTGCCGGGCCTGCGGAAAGGCGGGTTCATCACCACCATATCGAAGCCCTCGGCAGGCATAACTCGGGGCAGATCTTTTAAGTCCTTGTGCAGGAACTCGACCCTGCCGGTCAGCCCGTTGACCTCGATGTTCCGGCAGGCCCTGCCGTAAAGCCCGTCCTGAAGCTCCACCCCGAC
>DASXVI010000102.1:0-5553 GCA_036504315.1 Nitrospirota bacterium | reverse complement strand
ATGCTCATACTCGCACAGACGGTCGTTGCCGGGGCGCTCTCAAGGGACGAGAGCCGGGGCGCGCATTACAAACCGGAGTTCCCGGACCGCGACGACGCGCACTGGCTGAAGACGACGAAGGCGGACTACACGCCCGACGGGCCCAGGCTGTCATATGAGGCCGTCGATACGAGCCTGATTGCGCCGCGCCCGAGGGTATATGATATCGAGTAATGGTAGTCGAACACATTTCATCAGGAGGAAATTAAAGTGAAAATGTTGTTAATTGGTCTAGGGATATTGGCTACCGTTGCATTCTTCGGCTGTGCCGCGCAAACGCAGCAGATGAAATTCCAGCCCGCCATAATTTCGCCGGGCGTGAAGGATGTTCAGGTAGTCTACCTCTGGGATGTAGACGGGCATATCGACCTTGACCTGCTTAGGGCGATGAAGGCCGAGGCCACGCGGGAGCTGAAGGAGAAGGGCTTCCGGGTGTCAGCCGAGGCCGGGGCGACTGAATGTTATGTGAAGCTCACGGTCATCAACGCGAACAGGAACGGCGACCTGCACAAGTCGTACATCCGCGCGAGGATGTACCTGCTGAACGCGCAGGACAGCTCGACTTTGTACGACAAGACGGCGGAAGCCTGGGCGACCGGCGGCAGCTACGAAGGCCCGGAGTACCCGGTCAAGGAAGTCGTCGCCGAGCTTGTCAAGGAGCTTCCGGCGAGAAAATAAATATGAAGTTTGGCGGCAAATTCACAGCGCGGATAAAGCGGCAGGACGGCCCGGACTCGGGGGCCTACTGGGAAGAGTTCGCCGTAACCTTCCGGCCGGGGATGAATGTCATTATCCTGCTTCAGGATATCCGGAGGGATCCCGTCACGGAAGGCGGGAAAAAGACGACGCCGGTCGCGTGGGAATGCAGCTGCCTCGAAGAGGTTTGCGGGGCGTGCAGTATGACGATAAACGGAGTCGCGAGGCAGGCGTGCAGCACGCTTGTGGAACGCCTTGAATGGCCGGTTAACATCGAGCCTTTCACGAAGTTCCCCGTAGTGCGCGACCTCGTGGTGGACCGCTCGTCGCTGTTTGCGAATTTCAAAAAGGTCCGCGCGTGGATACCCGTGGACTTAAACTATAACGCAGGCACCGGGCCCCGGATAAGCCAGGAACAGCAACAGGCGGCCTACCCGCTGTCGCGCTGCATAACCTGCGGATGCTGCCTTGAGGCATGCCCGCAGGTGAACCCCTGTTCGTCTTTCATGGGGGCGGCTGTGCTGAACCAGGCGACCCTTCTCGACTCGCATCCGACCGGGCATATGAATCGGCACGAGAGGCTTTCGGCGGTGCGCGGCAAGGGAGGTCTTGCGGACTGCGGCAACGCGCAGAACTGCGCCCGCGTATGCCCGAAAGAGATACCGCTTGTGGACTCGATTGCCCGCCTGAACCGCGAGGCGATAATAGAAGGCATAACATCGTGGCTGCGTAAATAGCAGAGGTAATGCATGAAACTTCAGGAATACCAGGCTAAGGAATTACTCAACAGGGCCGGGATGCCGGTGCCGGACGGCGAGGTCGTGACTACGCCTGATGAGGCGGCAATGGCCTTCGAGCGGCTTGACGCCGAGGTCGCGGTAATAAAGGCGCAGGTGCTCACCGGGGGCCGCGGCAAGGCCGGAGGCGTGCAGACCGTCTATTCTGCTGATGAGGCGAAAGAGGCCGCGCTGAGACTGCTTGGCAAAAGGCTTGTCACCGAGCAGAGCGGGCCTGACGGCGTTGTCGTAAAAAATATTCTCGTCGAGGAAGGGCTTACGGTAGAGAAAGAATATTATGTCGCCGTGACGATCGACCGTGAGAAGGCCTTGCCTGTCGCCATCGTAAGCGCGTCCGGGGGAATGGAAATCGAAGAAGTCTCCCGGACACAACCGGAGAAGGTTTTTCGGGAATATATAGAGCCGGTATTCGGACTCCAGCCTTATCAGGCGAGAAAGCTCGCATACCGGATGGGACTTGAGCACTCAGAGATTGCGCCGTTTGTGGACGCCCTGCTGAAACTGCATGTCATATTCCTCGTGAACGAGCTGGAACTGGCAGAGGTGAACCCGCTGGTAAAGACGGAGGACGGAGAGCTTGTCGCGCTCGACGCTAAAATAACTATCGACGACAACGCCCTGTTTCGCCAGGAAGACCTGCAGTTTTTCCAGGACAGCGCGGATATAGACCCGCTCGAAGCGCGGGCGCGGGCAGCCGGGGTGAACTACATAAAGCTGAAGGGCAACATCGGCTGCATGGTGAACGGCGCGGGCCTTGCCATGGCCACGATGGACCTGATAAAAGCGTGCGGGGGCGAGCCCGCGAACTTCCTCGATGTCGGCGGCGGAGCCGGCAAGGAAAAGATACGCGCCGCGCTTGGGATACTCGTTGCGGACCCGCAGGTCGAGGCTGTGCTGATAAACATATTCGGCGGCATACTGCGTTGCGATGTGCTTGCCGAAGGTATTGCGGAGGCCGCGAAGACGCTCGATATAAATGTGCCTCTCGTTGTGCGTCTGGAGGGCACGAACCGGGAAGAGGGAATCGAGATACTCAAGCAGGCTGGGCTGGGCATAACCTTCGCGCGCGGTATGCGCGAAGCTGGCGAGGTGGCGGTGTCGTTTCTCAGGAGCAATGCCTGATGTCAGTATTAGTGGATAACAACACTCGCGTAATCGTCCAGGGGATTACCGGCCACGAGGGCGGTTTCCACGCAAAGCTCATGCTGGAGTACGGCACCGAGGTCGTGGGCGGGGTAACGCCAGGCAGGGGCGGAGAGATGCATGCCGGCGTGCCGGTGTTCAATACCGTCGAGCAGGCGGTTGACGCGACAGGGGCCGACGCAACTGTCATTTTCGTACCCGCTCAATATGCAGCCGACGCCATGCTCGAAGCCGCGGACGCGGGGATACGGCTTATAGTCTGCATAACCGAAGGCATACCCGTGCACGATATGGTCATGGTCCGCCGCGCATTCGAATTCAACGGCTCCCGGCTTATCGGCCCTAACTGCCCCGGGCTGATATCACCGGGCGCATGCAAGGTCGGCATCATGCCGGGGTACATCCACAGGCCGGGCAAGGTCGGCCTGATCTCACGGAGCGGCACGCTCGCTTACGAGGCCGTATACCAGCTGACTGCTGCCGGCATCGGCCAGTCTACCTGCATCGGCATTGGGGGCGACCCGATACTCGGGACGAGCTTTGCAGACTGTCTGCGGCTGTTCGAACAGGACGCGCAGACAGAAGCCGTGCTTCTCATTGGCGAGATAGGCGGCATGATGGAGGAGGACGCGGCCCGGCTTGTGAAGGATGGAGGCTTTACGAAGCCGATGTTCTCGTATGTGGCGGGCCTTACCGCGCCGGAAGGCCGCCGGATGGGACATGCGGGCGCGATAATTTCCGGCGGGGCGGGGACCGCGAAGAGCAAGATAGCGGCGCTCTCCAGTGCCGGGATAACTATAATAAAAGACCCGTCGGCCATCGGCAGGACAGTTGCCGAGAAACTTAAAACAGATTGAACCACAGAGGCACGGAGACACGGAGGGATGGGGACCATAAAGCCTTTATCTTTGGTTTAAAACCAGAACAAAGATTTTCCTTTTTTTGATTTTCTTCGTGTCTCTGTGTCTCCGTGGTAAATTTCATGTTCATGGAGGTTTTATGAAAATGTTGCTCCCGGTTATTGACAAGGACCTCTGCATATCATGCGCGAAGTGCTGCGCCGCCTGCCCTTACGAGGTGTTGGAGATGCAGGGCGCGTATCCGGTCGTCGTCCGGCCGAAGGATTGCAAGGACCTGGAGGCCTGCGTGGAGGCGTGCCCGACCTGCGCTGTCTCGATGGAGGAAATGGAAGTACCCGATTAAAGGAGGGCCCATGCAGTCTGAGTCCAGAAGGAAATTTATCGGGATGGCAATCGGCGCGATTACGGGCATTATCGCTATCGGCTATGCCTTCCCGCTCGTCAGCTACTTCGTCAAGCCGTCACTGCAAAAGCGGGAGGAATCATGGGCCGAAGCGGGCGATATTTCCGGCCTTGTGACGGATGAGCCCCGTACCTTTAGGTTTACCTCTTCCATTAAATCCGGGTGGATGCAGCAGCAGGTGAAACACGATGTATGGGCGGTCAAGACGTCTGGCGGCTCGATAAAAGTCTACTCGCCGGTATGCCCCCACCTTGGATGCGGATACCATTGGGACCAGGCATCGGGCAGGTTCATGTGCCCTTGCCATGCGAGCGTATTCTCGGTTGGCGGGAAGGTCTTGGGCGGCCCCGCGCCAAGAGGGCTCGACCTGCTCCCGTCGAAGGTCGAGGACGGAAGGCTTTTCGTACAGTACAAGTCGTTCAGGCTTGGCATCCCGCAGCAGATTGAGGCATAAGGAGACTGCTATGGCCGGAAAAGCTCTGTTGCGCTGGTTTGATATCCGCATCGGCGGAAAGAGCGAGGACATCGACAGGCTGATGAGGAAGCCCATAAAGGGCGGCGCGCGATGGATGTTCTCGCTGGGCGCGCTTAACC
This sequence comes from Nitrospirota bacterium, assembly GCA_036504315.1. GTDB lineage: Bacteria > Nitrospirota > JACRHJ01 > JACRHJ01 > JACRHJ01 > DASXVI01. The sequence goes on along the minus strand of DASXVI010000102.1, from coordinate 1,021 downwards.
TCTATTTGTTTGTAAACCAGATGCTTACCGGGATTTTCCTGAACTTATATTACGTCCCGTCTCCCGACCATGCCTACGACGCGGTAAAATTTATCCAGAGCGAGACGGATTTCGGATGGCTGGTGCGCGGGCTCCATTTCTGGGGCGCATCCGCGATGATAGTCTCGCTGATGCTGCATGTAACCCGGGTTTATACCTTCGGCGCTTACAAAAAGCCTAGGGAGCTTATGTGGCTCTCCGGAGCGTTATTGCTGCTGCTCACAGTCGGCTTCGCGTTCACAGGATACCTTCTCCCGTGGGACCAGAAGGCATACTGGGCAACGGTGGTCGGGACGAATGTCGCGGGCACCGCGCCTGTCCTCGGGCCTTACATCGTAAAGGTTTTGCGCGGAGGGGCCGAGGTCTCAAACATCACGCTCACCCGCTTTTTTACTATCCACACGATGTTCCTGCCCTGGACGCTTGCGGCGGTGGCGGCGTTCCATCTGACCTTGCAACAGCTTGTGGACCACACCCCGCCCTGGAACCCTGAAAAGGCGAAGGTCGTCGCGCCGTTCTTCCCGGACCAGGTGTTGAAGGATATGGTGGCCGCGCTGGGGGTTTTCGTACTGCTTATAGTCCTGGCGTATTCGGCCCCGCCGACGCTTGAAGCCCTTGCCGACCCGACCGACAAGACATACAACCCCCGGCCGGAATGGTATTTCTTTTTCCTGTTCCAGCTTCTGAGATATTTTGAGGGGCGGCTCGAAATCATCGGGACGATGGTCATCCCGAACCTGTTTGTCGTCGTGCTCCTCGCGCTCCCGTTTATAGACAGAAACCCGGAGCTTAATCCCAGAAAGAGGCCTGTCGCGATGTCCGCGCTCGTGTTTGTCCTCGCGGGATATATTACGCTGACCCTGCTCGCGTCTACCTCCCCGCCTAAAGGCGCTTCGGCCGCAGGCAGCCCGACTCCGGGCAGGCTGCTCTATGCAAAGCTTGGGTGCGGGACCTGCCACAGCATAGCAGGAGCAGGCGGAAA
>DASXVI010000101.1:0-7634 GCA_036504315.1 Nitrospirota bacterium | reverse complement strand
TTCAACGATTACCAAGTTTATTAAACCCGATAACCGAAGATTGTTCCCTCATCCATTGAACACAAGTTTACCGTCATATTATATATGTGTCAAACCGGTCGTAAGTTGCCGGAATTGCAGTTATAACCTTCCAAAGACAGCTATGAGCCAGATTAAAATTTATCCGGGAAAATAAACTAAACCCGTAGAGAAAGTATACCGGATTATTCTTTATTTTCAGTTGTTTGTCCAAAGAGCCTTGCTTTTTACGGGGCCGTCTGCTACCCTTTCGGAAAGGAGGGCTGCTCATGATACTCGCCATAGATGTAGGTAATAGCACGGTTTCTTTCGGTTTCTTCGACGAAGACAGGCTCGCTCACAAGTTTACTTCGGCCAGCAGGGTGGAATCAGCGCCGGACGAGATTATTTCGTTTCTCTCTCCTCTAATGATGCGGGCGGGCATAACCTGGTCCGACATCAGCTCCATTGTCATATCCTCAGTCGTGCCGTCTTTGGTGCATGTTTTTTTCGAGGCCTTCGGGCCGCTTGTCGCCGGTTCACCTCTGCTTGTTTCTTCACGGTTAAAATTAAATGTAAAGGTTGAGTACAAAACGCCCGATACATTAGGTGGAGACCGGATAGCCGCCTCATGCGCCGCCTACGAGATGTCTGGCGGGCCTGTCGCGGTGATAGACTTCGGGACGGCCACTACGGTTACGGTGGTTGACGCCGAAGGCAACCTTACCGGAGGCGCAATAGCGCCGGGGCTTGTTACGGGATACGAGGCGCTTACCAGCAAGACCGCCGGACTTCCATATGCAGGGCTGACATTCCCCAGAAGCGCGGTAGGCCGCACGACTTCCGAATGCATACAGTCCGGGCTGATATTCGGGCACGCCGCTATGGCGGACGGACTGCTGAAAAGAGTGCGGGAGGAGATGGGCGGTAGCCTCAAAATCGTTGCAACCGGAGGGCTCGCCGGGATGGTGGTTTTGCAGATGGAGGAGCAGGCCGAGATTGTGCCGGACCTCACATTGAAAGGCTTGAAATTGATAGCAAGTATCAATTGATAATGATGTTTACAAAAAGCTCCGATTGCTTGACGCTCGGATAATGCTATGTTATTATTCTAAGATAAGTTAAGGATGAACTAACAAGGAGGGTGAGTTTTGGAAAGTGCAGTCCAGAATGCGTGTATACTTGTCGTGGACGACGAGGAAAATGCCAGGGAAGGCCTGTCCAAGATCCTTTCCAAAGAGGGCTATTGCGTAGAGATGGCGGCCAATGGCAAAGAGGCTATCGAGTCCATCAGGCGCCAGAACTTCGACCTGGTAATTACCGACATGAGGATGCCGCTCATGGACGGTTTTGAAGTGCTGCGTGAAATAAAGAAAACGAAGGAGAATGTGGGGGTTATAATGATTACAGCCTTCGGAGAGGTTGAATCCTACCTCGAGGCAATGAACCTGGGCGCATTTGAGTATATCAACAAGCCCGTACGCGTCAACGAGCTCAAGAGGGTCATTACCAAGGTTCTGGAAGAGACCCGGAAAAAGGTATCCTGAAATTTATGCCCGAGCTGCGGAAAGATCCGGTAATAGGCCGTTGGGTTATCATCTCTACTGAAAGGGCCAAAAGGCCATCCGATTTCGCCTCCGCAAACCCGCCCGAAGACCCGGGCAACAGCGCAAACTGTCCATTCTGCCCCGGAAACGAAGGCATGACCCCGCCTGAGATACTCGCGTACCGCGAGCCGGGGACCAAGCCTGACAAGCCAGGTTGGTTCACGAGGGTTACTGCAAACAAATTCCCGGCGCTTAGGATAGAAGGCGAGCTGGACCGTCAGGGCATAGGCTTCTTCGATATGATGAACGGGGTCGGCGCGCACGAGGTTATAATCGAGTCTCCCGACCACTCGAAGAGGTTGGAGGACATGGAGGACGACCAGGTAATCCGTGTGCTCAAGGCATACCGCGAGCGCATAGAAGACCTGGAACACGACCCGCGCTTCCGTTATGTGCTGGTTTTTAAGAACCAGGGTACCGCGGCTGGCGCGTCCCTTGCGCATTCGCACTCCCAGATTATTGCCACGCCGATAATTCCCAAGGACGTCAAGGAAAAACTCGACTGCGCGAAGGCATTTTACGATTATAAAGAGCGCTGCATTTACTGCGACATTATCCATCAGGAGCGGAAGATGGGCGAGCGCGCGGTTCTTGAGACCGAGAGGTTCTTCGCTTTTTGCCCGTTTGCTCCCAGGTTCCCTTTCGAGGTCTGGATAATGCCGAAGACGCACGCCTGCGCTTATACGGATATCGAGCCGGACGAGCTTGCGGAACTTGCCGGCGTGATGAAGACGGTGCTCGGAAGGATGGCGAGGACGCTTAAAAACCCGCCGTACAACTACATAATCCATACCGCGCCCAACCGCGTCCCGCGCAAGGGGCACTGGCATACGCTCGGCAACGACTTCCACTGGCATATAGAGATTATGCCGAGGCTTACCAAAGTTGCCGGGTTCGAATGGGGTTCGGGTTTCTATATCAACCCGACCCCGCCGGAAGAGGCCGCCAAATTTCTGCGCGAGGCCGAGTAGCTTCGCACGGGCTTTAGCAATATCCATCTTGGTTAATTATCCGGGAGGCCCGCAAAAGCCTCCCGGTACTCGTTTAAACCCGCACCGCTGCCTCAATCAACCCATTGCATAAAATTGCCTTGTTCTGATAAAATAATTATTGGCATTTGTTTACTGTGGAGGATTTATGGACCTCTCAAAACCCATAAATGTAGATGACCTGAGCTTCGACAGGGTAGTCATGCAATCGGCCATGCCGGTAGTAGTCGAGTTCTGGTCGCCGAGCTGCATGTACTGCCTGAAAATGGCGAAGGTCTTGGACGACCTTGCGAAAGAATTTTATGGCAGGGCGCTCGTTGCCAAGGTGAGCGTGCAGGACAGCCCGCGCCTCGCGGCCCGCTTCGGAGTTACCGGCGTGCCAGTATTCATCTTGTTCAAGTACGGATTAATCCTCGGGCAGACGACCGGCGCAATATCTAAAGGGAGGTTGAAAACGGCTCTCGGGATGGATATATATGTTTGACGCAGGTGAGGGTGATAGGAAGGCCGCCATTTCTGGCGGCCTTCTTTATTCTACTATCTGGAAGGGTATCTCTTTGCCGAGCGCCTCGGCCAGCCTCCTGAATTCCATCTCGAAGTCCGGCGAGACCAGCACCTCTAAAATCCCGGCTTCCGGGTCGGCTGTCCGTATCACCCCTATGCCGTCGTAGGCCTCGACTACAAAATTGGCGTAGGCGATGTGGCGTTTCTCGGTTTTTACCGTAAAAGTCAGCGAGTCGGCTGTCTGCTTGCTCATGCCGTCTGCTTTTCTATGAACTGGCCTATTGCGCGGAACTTGTCGTACCTGTCGGCCTTCAGCCCTTCCGCGTCGAGTTTGCCGAGCTCTTTTAAGTGGCGCTTGATGGATTTTTCGAGGTTCTTGGCCATCTGCTCGGGGTTTCTGTGCGCGCCGCCTGCGGGCTCGCTTACAATCTCATCGACTATTTTTAACTTCATAAGGTCGGTGGCGGTTATCTTTAAAAGCTCCGCCGCTTCCGGCGCCTTCGCGCCGTCTTTCCAGAGTATCGCAGCACAGCCTTCGGGGGATATAACGGAGTAGACCGAGTGCTCCAGCATCAGCACACGGTTGGCGACGCCCAGCGCGAGCGCGCCGCCCGAGCCGCCCTCCCCGGTAACTACCGCGACGACCGGAACCGTCAACCGGGACATATCCAGCAGGCTCCTCGCTATCGCCTCGCTCTGGCCTCGTTCCTCCGCGCCAATGCCTGGGTATGCGCCCGCGGTATCGATAAAGGTCAGGATGGGACGGTTGAACCTCTCGGCAAAGTGCATTAGCCGGAGCGCCTTGCGGTATCCTTCAGGATGGGGCATCCCGAAGTTTCTGCGGATCTTGTCCTTTATCACCTTGCCCTTGTGATGGCCGATGACGACTACAGGCTTGCCGTCGAACCAGGCCATGCCGCCCATGATGGCAGGGTCGTCCGCGAAGGAGCGGTCGCCGTGCATCTCGATGAAGCCGGTCATGATATTGGCGAGGTAATCCTCGATGTTCGGCCTGTCCTGGTGGCGGGCCACCTGGGTCTTCTGCCAGGCGTTCAGGTTGCCGAATATCTTCTCGCGGAGGTCGTCGGCCTTTTTCGTCAGGGTCTTGATTTCCTTGTCGGCGTCCACATGGTCTCCGGCCGCCATGCGTAGTTCCTCTATTTTGTTTTCGAGGTCCGCAATCGGTTTTTCGAATTCCAGAAAGTTGTATGCCATCAATCCTCCATTAATCAAAGCCGCTGGGTCCCCGCCTTCGCGGGGACGACGGTAATTTTTGGTATTGTCATTCCCGCGCAGGCGGGAATCCAGTGTCTTTTGGTATTGTCATTCCCGCGAAGGCGGGAATCCAGTGTCTTTATCCGAATGTGACCGCGCCCACGCCGAGCAGGTGTTCTATGTCCGCTACAAGCGAATCGCTTGGGGCGACCAGAAGGTCGTTGCCCGCCTTGACGGAAAGTGTGACGCCGCCGTGCCTGTGCATGAATATACTGAAATATACGGGGCAATTTCCCTTGTGTTTTACCATGGCCTCTTTCAGGCGGCCCAGGTCTTCCTGCGTCGCGCCCGTGGCATGGAACTTTATGTCCACCCGGTTCGTGTACTTCTCCCGGACCTCGGAGAGCGCCACTACCCTTGTCGCCTTTATCTTAAAGCCCTTCTTGTCCTTGCCGACCGTGCCGCCGATGAGAAGCGGAAGCTCGGTCTCGATAAGGGTCGAGACGGTCTTGTAAAGCTCCGGGAATATAACGACCTCGACCGTTCCTTGCAGGTCCTCGACGCCGAGGATTGCCATCCGGTCGCCTTTTCTTGTTGTGGCCGTCTTGCGAGTGTTTATCACGGCTATCAGCGAGACCTCGCGGCCATCGGACATATCCGCAATCTCCGCCGTGTTGTTCTGGGCGTAGCGGCGGGCCTCCTTCTCAAACCTCGCCAGCGGGTGGCCCGTGATGTAGAAGCCTATCGACTCCTTCTCCTGCGCAAGCAGGTCGCCCTCGTGCCACTCCGGGATGTCCGGGTAGTCCTCAAGCGAAGGCCCGGCCGGGCCGCTGTCTGCGAGCAGGTCGAACATAGATGTCTGGCCTGCCTGTTTCTCTCTCGCCAGCTGGTTGCCGCCTTCCATCGCCTTCTCTACCACCGCCATCATCTGCGACCGCTTGACTCCGGTAGAATCGAACGCGCCGCATTTGATAAGCCCTTCGATGACCCGCTTGTTCACCTTGCGCAAATCGACCTTCCGGCAGAAATCGTATATGGAGGTGAATGCGCCTTCCTTCTCTCTGGCCTCGGCGATAAGCTCAATAGCTGCGTGGCCGATATTCTTTACCGCGGCAAGGCCGAACAGTATCTTTCCGTCGGCAACTGTGAATACGGCGGAGGACAGGTTCGCGTCCGGCGGCCTGACTTCTATCTGCATGTTGCGGCAGGCGGTGATGTATTTTACTATCTTGTCCGTGTCCTCCATTTCGGAGGTAAGGAGCGCCGCCATGTATTCTACCGGGTAGTTCGCCTTCAGGAAACCCGTCTGGTAGGTAATCATGGCGTAGGCCGCGCTGTGCGATTTGTTGAAGCCGTACTCAGCGAACTTCTCCATCGTATCGAAGACCGACCGCGCCTTGTCCTCCTTGATGCCGTTGGCGATAGCTCCGGTGACGAACTTGTCGCGCATCTTCTGCATCAGGACGGCGTCTTTTTTGCCCATCGCCTTTCGGAGCGTATCCGCCTGCCCGAGGGTAAAGCCCGCGAGCGTGACGGCTATCTGCATGACCTGCTCCTGATAGACTATGACGCCGTAGGTCTCCTTTAGCATCTGCTCCATCAGGGGATGGTCGTACCGTATCTTCTGCGTGCCGCGCTTTCGTAGGATGTAGTCCTCGACCATGCCGTTGTTCAGCGGGCCCGGACGGTACAGCGCGAGTATGGCGATTAAGTCCTCGAACCTCTCGGGCTTCATCCTTATAAGGACATCGCGCATGCCGGAGGATTCGAGCTGAAACACGCCGTCCGTCTCGCCCGAGCACAGCAGCTCGTAGGTCTTCGGGTCGGGGTCGGTCAGCGACAGGCTCTTGATGTTGAACGGCTCGCCTGCGGGACGGTTTTTGTTTATCAGCCTCACCGCGTGGTCTATGACCGTAAGCGTGCGAAGCCCCAGGAAGTCGAACTTTACCAGCCCTATCTTCTCTATCTCGTCCTTGGCGTACTGCGTGACATTTTCGTCGGAGTCCGCGTCTTTGGGGTCCTTGTAAAGCGGGGTATAGTTTGTGAGCGGCTCCTGCGATATGACCAGTCCCGCCGCGTGCTTTGAGGCATGGCGGGTAAGGCCTTCGAGCGCGGACGCAATCTTGAATATCTCCGCGATCTTCGGGTCGTCCTTTATAAGCTCGCGGAGCCTCGGCTCTTCCTTTATGGATTGCTCAAGCGTAATCTTGAGGGTGTCCGGGATGAGTTTGGCGACCTTGTCCACATCGCTATAGGGGACATCGAGCACGCGGCCGACATCGCGGATTGCCCCTTTTGCCAGCATCGTGCCGAAGGTGATAATCTGCGAGACATGGTCCTTGCCGTACTTCTCGCGCATATAGGATATAACGCGGTCGCGCTTCTCCATGCAGAAGTCGATATCGATATCCGGCATGCTGATTCGTTCGGGGTTTAGGAACCTCTCGAACAGCAGGCCGTAGGGCAGCGGGTCGAGGTCGGTTATCTCGAGCGAATAGGCGACCAGCGAACCCGCCGCCGAACCTCTGCCGGGTCCTACCGGGATGTCGTTGGTCTTGGCGTAATTTATAAAGTCCCAGACCACGAGGAAGTAGCCGGGGAAGCCCATGTTCTTTATGACGTCGAGCTCAATGCGAAGCCTGTCCCAGTAGGGCTTGTGGTCGGCCGTAACGGACGCGAGCCGCTTTTCGAGGCCCTTCTTCGCCAGCTCTTCGAGGTAGGATTCCTTCGTGTAGTCTTCGCCGACTTCGTAATTGGGCAGGTAATACTTGCCGAAGGTGAGCTTTAAGTGGCAGCGTTCGGCAATCTTGACGGTGTTTGCGATCGCCTCCGGGCAGAACTCGAAGGCCTGTTTCATCTCGGCGGGTTCCTTGAAGTAGAACTCGTCCGTCGTGAACCGCATATGCGACGGGTCGGTCATCGTCTTGCCCGTCTGGATGCAGAGCAGGGCTTCGTGCGCTCGCGCGTCTTCTTTCTTGAAGTAATGGCAGTCCGAGGTCGCCACCAGCGGGATGTGCGTCTCGTCGGAGAGCTGTAACATCTGCGTGTTGACCTTCTTCTGCTCCTCCAGCCCGTTGTCCTGGATTTCGAGGTAGAAGTTCTCCGCCCCGAGGATGCGGCGGTAATTCATCGCGGCTTCCCTTGCGGCCTCGTAGTCGCCGTTAAGCAGCTTCTGGGCCACTTCCCCTTTCAGGCAGGCCGAAAGCCCGATTAAGCCGCCGGAATACTGCTCCAGCACGCCCTTGTCGATGCGCGGCTTGTAGTAGAAACCCTCGGTATACCCGATGCTTACGAGCTTCATCAGGTTTTTGTAGCCGTCGAG
>DASXVI010000100.1:0-4393 GCA_036504315.1 Nitrospirota bacterium | reverse complement strand
TTACGCTGTACCGCAGCCAGAGGCGCGGCGGCAAGGGCAAGATAGGCATGGAGACGAAGGAGGAAGACTTCGTCGAGAGGCTGTTCTGTGCCTCGACGCTCGACTACCTGCTGTTCTTCACGGACAAGGGGCGGGTCTACTGGCTGAAGGTATATCAGGTGCCGGAGGCAGGGCGCACGGCGCGCGGCAAGGCGATAGTCAACCTCATCGCGAAGGCGGCCGACGAGCAGATTACGGCGGTCCTACCGGTCAAGGAGTTCTCCGAGGACGCGTTCCTAATCATGGCGACGGCGGACGGCACGGTCAAGAAGACCTCGCTATCGGCCTACTCCAACCCGCGTTCCGCAGGCATCATCGCGATAAACCTGAAGGAGGGCGACAACCTCATCAATGTCCAGCAGTCCACCGGCGAGTCCCAGGTCCTGCTTGCGACGAAGCACGGCATGGCAATACGCTTCAAGGAGTCCGATGTTCGCGACATGGGACGCGCGACGACCGGCGTGCGCGGCATCCACCTGCGCGCGGCCGACTTAGTCGTCGGGATGGAGCTTATCCACACCGGCAAGGAGACGATACTCTCCGCGACTGAGACGGGCTTCGGCAAGCGCACAGAGGCCTCGGAGTACCGCATCCAGACGCGCGGCGGCACAGGTCTTATCAACATCAAGACCGGCGGCCGAAACGGCGATGTCATAGGGATCGCGTGCGTGGACGACGACGACGAGATAATGATGATATCGGCGATGGGCAAGCTCATCAGGATGCCGGTGAAGGGCGTATCGATAATAGGCAGGAACACGAAGGGCGTGAAATTCCTCGATGTCGGCGACGGCGACAAGGTAGTCAGCCTCGCGAAGCTCGCCGAGCGGGACGAAGCCGAACTGGCCGAACTCGAAGGTGAAGCCGAGGGCGGCGAGCCGGAAGTCGGGCCGGCAGCGGAATAAATATCAACGGGCGGCAGAGATGCCGCCCGTTTTTGTTAGAATAAATGGACAGCCTGATGGAGCGGCCTATGTTCGGGGCTGCAACTATACCGAGAGCTTAAGGAAAGCACAACAAAATGAAAATATTAATTGCGTCTATTTTGTTTGTATCAGCATTAATTTTTTCAAGACAATGTCATGCGGACCCAAAAGTAACACAGGCTGCATCAGTTGATTTCGTGACTAATAAAGGCCTTGTTGCGCTGGCAATAGAGGAGCCTGAGAAGAACCAAACCCTATCTATATACAGGAACGAGAAAGAAATCTTCTCGACAAAGTTTGACAAGTTGGGTGCATCTCCTTACCAGTTTGGATATACGAATCCATTTCTTCGCTTCAAGACTTTTGATATCGAAGGGTTTGGTCAGCCAATATTAATAGCAATTGCAGCACATCCGGGAGGTTCGGATGAAACATGCGAGGTAAAGCTCGTTGCCGAAAAATAACGGGAAAATTCAAACTCTAAATCCCAGTCCTATTATATTAAACATAAAGGATGGGTTTTATTTGGGGCATATAAATGAAAAATATGGATATGGAATGGTAGTCTGGAATTTTATTTTTGACGCAGCACATTACGAACCGCATAAATATACGATAAAGATTTATGGTTGGGACAGCAGTAAAAATAATTTCGATTTAAAAAATGAATTTGTAACGGAGAATAAATTTGCCGATGGTGAAAGCGCCCTCAAACACTACAAATTGCCTTACAAAAATTACAGGTCAGAAATTATTAGTACTGAAGTAGACTTGAGCACGCTTGGTATCGAGAGCAGGTTTCTAAAACATACTGGATCAAAAAAGAAACCTATATCAAAGTAACAGTAGCTCAAATAAAGGAGCCAGCCATTTTTTACATCATCTACGGCATAATAGAGGGGATAAAAAGGCGCAGGGAGCTGGCGGACATTTACCGCTTCGGCTTCCACGCGCCGCGCATAATTGATATCCCGCCAATAGAACTTAAAAACCTCGGGGTGAGAGTCCTCGCGCTGGACTTCGACGGCGTGCTGGCAAACCACGGGGAGACGGCACTCCTGCCTGAGGTAAAACTCTGGCTGGACGAGGCGGAAGAGGTATTCGGCGCAAACCGCATCTTTATCCTCTCGAACAAGCCGACAAAGGCCAGAAGCGACTACTTCACCGAGCATTTCACAGGCGTGGGCTTCATCTACGGCGTGCGGAAAAAACCCTATTCCGATGGGCTCAAAAAGGCTGCCGAGCACTCCGGGGCCGACCCCTCCGCGATTATCCTGATAGACGACCGGCTGATGACCGGGGGACTGGCCGCGATACTCGCCGGGAGCCGGTTCCTCTGGATAACCAGGCCCTACATAGACATGCAGAAACGGCCCGCGCGCGAAGGTTTCTTCAAGATAATCAGGAGCTTGGAGAAGGCATTTGTGAGAATAATGGGCATAGGGCAGAAATAAGTCCCCGCGAGGCGGCCCATCGATACAAATTTCTGTTGAAAATTCTCATTTTCCTGTTATAATACATAGCTTGCGGAATAGGCCGGTAATCTATGCCGCGTATAAACTTAAAGAGGAGAGTGCAAGGTGAAAGAAGGAATACATCCGAAATACGAAGCAGTGAATATAAAGTGCGCGTGCGGGGAGCTCATCGAGACCCGTTCGACCAGGAAGGACATTCACGTCGAAGTCTGCTCGAAGTGCCACCCGTTCTACACGGGCAAGCAGAAGATAATGGACACCGAGGGACGTATCGAGCGGTTCAAGAAGAAGTACGGTACACCCGCAAAGGGCTGAAACCGGCTTTGACATGGATTTTCGACGGTAGGAAACCCGCACATGGTGCCGGTTTCCTATTGTTGCTTTTAGGCCCGAAAATTTGGAAGGGGTTGTATGCCTGATTTAATAAATGTCGGCGGCCAGGCGGTGCTCGAGGGCGTGATGATGCGCGCACCCCGCAGCATGACCGTGGCCGTCAGGGTCCCGTCCGGCGAGATTGTCCTTCGGAAGGACCCGCTGAAGCTCATGGCCGACAGGTATCCGTTTTTAAAGTGGCCGGTGCTTCGCGGCACGGTTACGCTGTTCTCGTCTCTTGGGCTCGGCATGAAGGCGCTGTCCTTTTCGGCCAACTGCCAGATAGAGGCCGAGGAAAAGTCCAAAAAGGAAGCAGCCGGGCCGGAGGCGGCAAAGTGCGGCCCAGATTCTAAGGACGCTAAAAAAGAGAAGCCGTTATCGGACCTCGCGATGGCCGGGACTATGACGCTTTCGATAGTCCTGGGGCTTGGGCTGTTTTTCTACCTCCCGCTGCTGCTCACCCAGCTGATGAAGGATATCCTCCCCATCACGCAGGCCAGCTCTATTGCGTTCAACCTCGTGGACGGCGTCATCAGGATTTTGATATTCATCGCCTACATATTCGCCATTTCGAGGATGAAGGACATCAGGCGGGTATTCGAGTACCACGGGGCGGAGCACAAGACGATTTACGCCTACGAGGCAGGCGAAGAGGTGACGGTCGCCAATGCGCGCAAGTATTCGACGCTCCACCCGCGCTGCGGCACGAGCTTCCTGCTGATTGTCATGGTGCTCTCCATACTGGTTTTCTCGCTCATCCCGAAGGCGTCGCCGTTCTACATCAAGGCGGCAAGCCGCCTGGTGCTGATACCGGTGATTGCGGGCCTGAGCTATGAGTTCATAAAATTTTCGGCAAAGAAGCGCGGAAGCAGGGTAATGGCCGCGCTGATTGCGCCGGGCCTGTGGCTTCAGAAGCTCACCACGAGGGAGCCGGACGACGAACAGATAGAGGTCGCGGTCCGGGCGCTTATGGAAGCCATCCAGATGGAGAAAGACAACGCGGAGGTCGCTAATTGTTTGGCAAGTTAGACGCGGTCGTAAAAAAATATGATGAGCTGACCAGGCTCCTCTCAGACCCAGATGTTATCACGAAGCAGCAGGAGTACATGAAGTACTCCAAAGAGCAGGCCGAGATATCGGATGTGGTCGAGAAGTACCAGGAGTTCCTGGCTGTCCAGAACGGCATAGCCGACGCCGAAGAGATAATAAACGACAAGAAGACCGACGCCGACTTCAAGGAGCTGGCGCAGGCGGAGCTTGCTGAGCTGAAGGAGAAGCGCGAGAAGTACGAAGCCGAGCTGAAGCTGCTGCTCATCCCGAAGGACCCGAACGACGAGAAGAACATCCTGCTCGAAATCCGCGCCGGCACGGGCGGAGACGAGGCCGCGCTGTTTGCCGCCGACCTCTTCAGGATGTATACAAAGTACGCCGAGAAGAAGCGGTGGAAGGTCGAGGTCATCAGCACGAGCGACACCGGCTCCGGCGGCCTGAAGGAAGTCATCGCGCTTATATCGGGCAAGGCGGTTTACAGCAAGCTCAAGTATGAGTCAGGCGTGCACCGCGTCCAGAGGGTCCCGGCGA
>DASXVI010000099.1:0-1958 GCA_036504315.1 Nitrospirota bacterium | reverse complement strand
GTGCCCGCCTGCATAATTCCGGCTTCGGCGCGCTCGACCTTCGTCCGTCGCTTGCCAAGCCGGACTAATGCCTGGCGGCCCGCTTCACCATGATAACTTTAATTTAAATACCCGGCCCATATACTATATTCTTCCTTCCCGCTTCAGTTTGTCGAGTATCGCTTTTATCTTCGGCATAGCCTCCATTGCGGCCTTCTCGCCTTCCATTATCGCCTCGTGCCTCTTGTCGAAGTCCGACGAGCCGATATACCCGACCCTGGGCCGGATTATGATATCTGCGTGCGGCGTCTGGGATGCAGATATCTTTGAATACATGATGTTCACCGACTGGAGTATCGTATCGATTGTGCTTCCCGGCTGGGTCCTGTCGAGGTCGGACGAGATATCCACAGCTATAACTATATCGGCGCCGAACTTCCTTGCCGCGTCCACGGCTATGGGGCTGACCACGCCGCCGTCCACATACATCCTGCCGTTGATAGACGCTGGCCGGAACACCCCCGGGATGGAACAGCTCGCCCGGACCGCCGTGCCCGCGTTCCCGCGCCCGAATACCATTTCCTCGCCGGTCTGGATGTCGGTCGCCACAGCGAAGAACTGTATCCTAAGCTTCTCCAGCGGCTGGTTTTTCAGGGCTTTGTTGACAAAGGCCACCAGCAGGTCGCCTTTTATAAACCCGTTGTCCGGGATGGTATAGTCGGCTATGTCGGCCTTGTCGAGGTCGAGCGCCATCTTCTGTATCTGGAACGCGCTATATCCCCCGGCATATAGGCTCCCGACGAAGCTCCCGGCGCTCGTCCCGACGACCATGTTGACCGGCACGCCGTTTGCCTCCAGAACCTTCAGCACCCCAATATGCGCGAACCCCCTCGCCGCCCCGGCCCCAAGCACGACGGCGACTTTCGCCTTCTTCGCCTGCGGCGGGACTGCCTGCGATACCGGCGGCACAACAGGCGCGGTCGCGCAGGATGCCAGCGTCATCGAGAATATAATTAACGCCAAAAAAGTAAATTTCTTCATGCTCAAGGCTCCCCTCCCCAAAGTTCAGATGTTCAGGCCGACTGTTTAATAATACCAGTTTTGCGGCCCTTGGCCGCATTTTTTTCAAAACCTTCGCGAAATATGGTATTTTAGCCCAAAATGGGGGTTTTTATGCGGCAGAGTAAAAAAGAGATAACGGACAGGTCGGTAGTCGAAGGCCTGCTCGCGGACTGCAGGGTCGGCAGGCTTGCGACCATAAACGGGGACGGCTGGCCTGTGATAAAGCCGCTCAACTTCGCTTGGGAGGACGGCAAGGTTTATTTCCATTCGGCGCGCGAAGGCGAGAAGATAGACGACATCTCCCGCAGCCCTAAGGTCTGCTTCGAGGTGGACCTGCCGGTTGCATATGTCCGGGCAAAGGAGCAGCCCTGCCAGGCCGAGTACCTCTACAGGAGCGTGATAATAAAAGGCCGGGCGCATATCGTCACGGACAATAAGGAGCGGAGACGCGGTCTGGAGCTTCTGATGAGGAAATACCAGCCTGAAACCCGGTCGTGGGACTTCCCGGAAGAAAAGCTCGCCCTTACTGCGATAGTCCGTATAGACCCCGAGGAGGTTACCGGCAAAGAGGACCTTGGAAAAGGCTCGCTCAGGGCCAGGGCCCTGGAGCTTATAGGGCGCGGCGGCCTCGACACAAACAGGATAATTGACAGGGATTAATATATGGGAACATATGGGAACCCCTCACCCTGTGTCCCTCTCCCGCGAGGAGAGGGAATATTTTAAAGTTTCCCTTTTAATTTTCCGATTAAAGAGGAAACCTTCTGAGGAATTGTTGAGGAGCACGACATGAGGATCAAGAGACTTTTTGAGATGAGCAGGCTGAAGGAAGGCGACAAGGTCGTCCTGGTGCGCGCAGATTCGGAGCCGGAACATTTTACGGTAACTATAACCTGGAATGCCGCGTCCTCCGTACC
>DASXVI010000098.1:0-5992 GCA_036504315.1 Nitrospirota bacterium | reverse complement strand
GACGGCAAGCCGTGGGTGCTTGAGATGAATACGATACCCGGCATGACCGGCACGAGCCTTCTGCCGAAGGCGGCCAAGGCGGCGGGGATGGGCTTTGCGGCACTTATCGAGACCGTTTTGCTGGAGGCGTTGAAGAGGCATGAGGCCAAAGCCAAAATACAGGGCTAAGAGGTCGGGAGGCCGTTTCGGCGCAAAGCTCCCGAAGCTGTTCGCGATTATGTTCGCGGCGGGCCTGCTTGTGTCGATACCTTTCGCGGCGCTGGCCGCTTACAGGTATGTCGCCGCTCTGCCGTTCTTCGCCGTCCGCGAGCTGCAGGTATTCGGGCTGCACCATGTTGAGAAGAAGGATTTTATCGCGTATATGGGCAACCCGTGCGGCAAGAGCATCATAGGGTACGATATGCCTGAGGTGTCGAGGAGGCTCGCCGCGCACCCGTGGATAAGGGATGCGGTAGTGCGGAGGGACTTCCCGGATACCGTCCGCGTGGAGGTGACCGAACGCGTCCCGGCCGCCGTTGCGGAAACCGGGAACGGGAAGTACCTGATAGATACGGACGGGCTTGCACTCGCCAAGGTAGACGGCGGCTGGGAGTTTTTGCCGAGGGTGGCCTGCCCGTCGGCCAAAGGCTTAAGGCTTGTAGACGCGAAGACCGCAGGCGGCTTCAGGCATGCGCTCGAACTGATAGCGGCGGTCCGCAGGGAGCCGACCGAGTATTTTGCGGGGACGCTTACCGGCGTGGGCGAAGACGGCAACCCGTACCTCGTATATGAGGGCGCGGTGGTGAAGGTCGGGGCCGGCGAGTATACCGACAAAATAAAGCGGCTGTCAGAAGTCGCAAGCGATATGAAGAAGCGCGGCACGAAGGCGTCGATTATAGACCTGCGTTTCCCCGGCAAGGTAGTCGTGAAGGAAGCAAAGGCTGAAGAAGAAATCACGGTAACCGATGGTGCAACCCCGGTCCTGACGGCCAGGAGGTGAGTGTTTGGGAAGGCACGATAATATAATCGTTGGTCTTGATATCGGCACCACAAAGATTTGCGCCGTCGTCGGCGAGGTGAAGGAGGACGGGCGCGTCGATGTAATCGGGATCGGCAGCAACCCGTCGCGCGGGCTTCGCAAGGGCGTGGTCGTCAACATCGAGAGCACCGTCGAGTCGATCAAGAAGGCCGTGGAAGAAGCCGAGCTGATGGCCGGGGTCGAGATAAACGCGGTATACGCGGGCATTGCCGGCGGACACATCAAGAGCTTCAACAGCCGCGGCTACATCCCTATCAAGAACCGCGAGATAACGAAGGATGATGTAGAGCGTGTCATAGACGCCGCGAAGGCGGTCGCCATACCGCTCGACCGCGAAGTCCTGCATGTACTTCCGCAGGAGTTCACGATAGACGACCAGGACGGCATAAAGGAGCCTCTCGGAATGAGTGGCGTCAGGCTCGAAGCCGATGTCCACATCGTCACGGGCGCGATAACCTCGGCGCAGAACATCGTAAAAAGCTGCGGCCGCGCCGGGCTTGACGTGCTCGACATAGTGCTCGAACCGCTTGCGTCGAGCCACGCCGTGTTAAGCTCCGACGAGAAGGAACTCGGCGTCGCGGTAGTGGATGTGGGCGGCGGCACGACTGACTTGGCTATATTCCTCGAAGGCGGGATATACCACACTGCGGTCATCGCCATCGGAGGCAACCACCTGACGAACGATATCGCGGTCGGACTCCGCACGCCTGCGGCCGAGGCGGAGAAGATAAAGAAAAAATACGGATGCGCGATGACGCGGCTTGTGCGCGAGGAAGAAAAAATAGAGGTCGCAAGCGTCGGGGGCCGCGCGCCGAGAGAGCTTTCACGGCAGGTGCTGTCGGAGATTATAGAACCGAGGATGGAAGAGATTTTCGGGCTTGTTCTAAAAGAGATACGCCGCACGGGTTTCGAGGAGCGCATAGCCGCCGGTGTAGTAATCACGGGCGGGAGCGCGATCCTCGAAGGGGTGCCGGAGCTTGCGGAAAATATCATGGGCATGCCCGCAAGGCGCGGTCTTCCCGCGAATGTAGGCGGCCTGGTCGATATAGTGAACTCGCCGATGTATGCGACCGGCGTGGGCCTTGTGCTTTTCGGGGCGCAGCAGGCCGGTACGGGCAGGGTCCGCCGCATATCCGAGGGCGGCAACACTTTCGGCAAAATATTCAGCCGCATGCGCGAATGGATGGAAGGATTTTTTTAGAGCACATTGATGGGGGCCGGGGGGCGGCTTCCGAGTTTTCACTCATGAGGTAATTCGAAAGGGGGGCGGATGTTTGAGTTTGGCGAAGAGGTCAAGAAGAGCGCAAACATCAAGGTAATCGGGGTAGGCGGAGGCGGCGGAAACGCCGTCAACACTATGATTGCTTCGGGACTGATGGGCGTGGAGTTCATCGTCGCGAACACGGACCTGCAGGCGCTTGAGAAGTCGATGGCGGGGCACAAGGTCCAGCTTGGCGCACAGCTTACGCGCGGGCTTGGGGCGGGCGCAAACCCGACGGTCGGCAGGAGCGCGGCCCAGGAGGACGCGGAGAACATCCGCGCGGCGCTGGAAGGCGCGGACATGGTATTTGTCACCTGCGGCATGGGCGGCGGCACCGGCACAGGCGCGGCCCCGGTCATCGCGGAGATTGCCCGCGAGATGGGTGCGCTCACGGTCGCGGTCGTGACGAAGCCGTTCATGTTCGAAGGCCGCCAGAGGCTCCGCCAGGCGGAGGACGGGCTCGATGAACTGAAGCGCGCCGTGGATACCATCATCACGATACCGAACCAGAGGCTGCTCGGCGTAATCGACAAGCACACCTCGCTGAAGGACGCGTTCAACATCGTCGACGATGTGCTGCGCCAGGCGGTCCAGGGAATATCCGACGTGATAATGAACCCGGGCTACATCAACCTCGACTTCGCGGATGTAAAGACCGTAATGTCCTCGATGGGCAGGGCGGTCATGGGCACGGGCGTCGCAGCCGGCGACAACCGCGCAATCGAGGCGGCGCAGAAGGCCATATCTTCCCCGCTTCTGGAGGAGGGTACGATAGACGGCGCGCGCGGCGTGCTGATAAACATCACGGGCGGCGCGGACCTGACGATGCTCGAGGTCAACGAGGCCTCGATGATAATTCAGGAAGCGGCGGACCCGGACGCGAACATCATCTTCGGCTCGGTCATAGACGAGTCGCTCGTGAACGAGGTCAGGGTAACCGTAATCGCGACCGGTTTTGACGCCGTCGCGGCCCAGGCGGTGCGTTACGAGGACCGCGCGGCGCAGAAGGGCAGCAGCGGCATGAACATCACGATGCCCGCGCTCAATATGCAGCCGGCGGCCCCGGTGGCCCAGGCCCCGTCGTATGCCGCGGCTTACGGCAGGCAGGACATCGCGGAGTTTTCGATGGGCGAGGAGAAAATCCTCGGCAAGGCCCAGAATGTCAGGGCGTTCGTAGACAAGACGGTAGACAAGCCGGCATATATGCGCAAGGTGTCCGGCGGGCTTGACTTCAGAAACGAGGCGCTCGGCATCGACGACGACGACGAGCTCGATGTGCCGACATTTCTTCGGAGGCAGGCGGACTGATTAAGTAAATATGGCAGTAAGGAAGAAAAGCGTCAGGGATATCCGGGCGAAGGCCGTCGAACTGCTGAAAGCGGAACGAGGCGCGAGCCCCAAGCCCAGAGGCGGACGGACCACAGTTGCACTGGTCTACCCGAACACATATTCTGTCGGGATGTCCAGCCTCGGGTACCAGGTGGTGTACCGGTTGATTAACGACCGGCCCGACGCCCTGGCGGAGCGCGTATTCCTGCCGGACGACATCGATGAATTCAAGGCTTCCGGGGCGCCCCTATTTGCGCTTGAGTCGCAAAGCCCCGTAAGAGACTTTGAGGTAGTCGCGTTTTCGGTTTCATACGAAAACGATTATATAAACGTCGCAAAGATGTTCCGGTTAGCGGGCCTCCCCCCTTCGGCCCGCGACCGGAGCGGCGCTTATCCTTTGGTCGTCCTGGGCGGCGTTTGCGCCTCCTTCAACCCTGAGCCGATTTCAGATTTCTTTGACGCGGTAATCATCGGGGAGGCAGAAGAGGTCCTCCCCGTTTTTCTCGACATCTACGACGCGAACAAGTTCGACCTCTCCCGCGAAGCGCTCCTGCGCAGGCTTGCAGAAATCCCCGGCGTCTATATCCCTTCGCTTTACGGCCCCGAATACAACCCCGACGGCACGGTGAAGGCCATCAGGCCCAGGGCCGATAATATCCCCGCGCGGATTGTGCGCAGGTTTGTGGCCGACCTCGAAGCCCATCCCGCGCACAGCGTTATCCTCACGCCGAACACCGAGTTCTCGGACATGTTCATGGTCGAGGTGTCGCGCGGATGCGGGCGGCACTGCCGGTTCTGCATGGCAGGGTACGCCTACCGGCCGCCGAGGTCGAGGAGCGTCGCCTCCGTGCTGCGGCAGGTGGAACAGGGCGTGAAGCTGACCAGGAAAATCGGGCTTGTCGGGGCCGCGATATCGGACTATCCGGAGATTGCGGGACTGGTCGGAAAGCTCAGGGACATCGACGTCGATTTCTCGGCGTCGTCCCTGCGTGCGGACTCGCTCACGCCCGAGATTGTAGCGCTTGTGTCCAAAGGGAACAGGACTGTGGCAATCGCGCCCGAGGCCGGTTCCGAGCGGTTGCGCGGCGTCATCAACAAGAACATAACCGAGGAGCAGATACTCCGCGCGGTGAGGATGCTCATCGCGGGCGGCGTGCTGAATGTCCGGCTGTATTTTATGGTGGGCCTGCCGACCGAGACGGACGACGATATCGCGGCTATCGTAGAGCTTGCAAAGAAGGCGCATGAGACCCAGCTTGAAGCCGCGCGCGGCAAGGGCCGCATCGGGACGCTTACCCTCAGCGTCAACTGCTTCATCCCAAAGCCCTGGACCCCGTTCCAGTGGGATGCGATGGAGGGCGTGGACTCGCTGGACGACAAGATGCGCCGGATTAAGAAGGAGCTCAAGGGCGTATCGAAC
The DNA here is from genome assembly GCA_036504315.1 of Nitrospirota bacterium. GTDB lineage: Bacteria > Nitrospirota > JACRHJ01 > JACRHJ01 > JACRHJ01 > DASXVI01. Next base: position 964 of record DASXVI010000098.1, on the reverse strand, counting down.
ATATCGGTCATCAACGATGTACCGAAGTACGCGGTCCTCCAATGCGCTCTGTCGCGTGGAGACAGGGGGCTCGCGGATGTCATCGTCCATGCCGCCGAAACAGGTATGGACTTAAAGAAGGCCTTTGCCGAAAAAGGGCTTTCGATGGATTTCTATGCCGGGCGAAAGCGCGGGGCGGGCGAAGTGTTCCCGTGGGATTTCATAGATACGGGGATAAAGAAGGAATACCTGCTGAAGGAATCCGAGCGGGCCAGGGGCGGCTGCAAGACCCCGCCGTGCAAAGTGGGCAGCTGCAAATCATGCGGGGTGTGCTGATTTACCCCACCGGTATAGCCGTCTTGCACTCCTTGTAATTCTTGCAGACCCAGTAAAGCTTTCCGGCCTGCGGACCTGAGGCCGCCTTCCTCCGCGTCATCTCGGAAGAACACTTCGGACACAACCTCTTCTCTGGGGCCTTCGGAATTTCATGTTCCGCCGGAGCTTCCGCAGGAGTTGCCGATGATGTATCGTGGGAAACATCCGGCAGAGGAATCCCCGGCTCTTCTGCAGCGGCCGGCACGACCGTGATTTCAGTGACCCTTGCGGCAGCGGTTGGGGCGGTAGCCGCTGGTCCCGCCGGTGGCTCGGATATATTTAGAATACCGAATATCCTCGCCCGGATATCGCCTGAGTCGTATGAACTGCGGACCTTGAAGCGCAGAAGCGGGAGCATGTCTGATTCGAATACGCGGTCGAGAAACTCATCCCTGGCCTCGTGCAGGCTGCGGGAACTTTCGTCAAGCTCTATGCCGCAGGCGAAGGAACGGTCCATTTTGTTGCACAGGACGAAGCCCACATGCCTGACGGTTATCCTGTCCATGGCCGCCCGGGTATAAGCCCGCGGGCTGAATATGTCGGATAAGTGGACCTTGCCGTATACCGCGAACCTGTCGCCGACCGCTTCCTCAAGCTTTTCGAGGAAAAC
>DASXVI010000097.1:0-2437 GCA_036504315.1 Nitrospirota bacterium | reverse complement strand
CTCTTAAATGTGCTGAAGGGCGACATGAGCCTTGTCGGGCCGAGGCCGGACATCGAGCTATTCGTGAACGAACTCGACAAGGAAGTGCCGGCTTACAGCTACAGGCTTATGGTGAAGCCGGGTCTCACCGGCTGGGCGCAGGTTATGTACAAGTACAGTTCTACCAAGGACGAGTTCATCGAAAAGCTCCGCTACGACCTTTATTACATAAAGAACATGTCCATGATGCTCGACCTGCTGATATTGCTGAAGACGGTCAGGATAGTGCTCCTGTCGAAGGGCCATTAGTTCGTCTTGCAGCCGTCCACCGAACGGCTAAGTCTGCGTATCTGCCTGTAAAGGTCCTTATAGTTTGCCAGCAGCCCGCCAAATTCCTTCATCAGCTCCGGGTCACTGTATTTTCCGTCGGCAAGGACGGCCTCGCCCTTGGCGATTATAAGCTCTTCCGAATCGAAAAGGTCGTCTTCGCTCACTATATGCTTTGCGTAGCCGATTTCCACCAGGCGGGCCTTGACCTCGTCTAAGACCTCCGGGTCGTCGATTGTTGAGGGGACGGTGTATTCCAGTCCGTCGGCTACCTTTCTGAGAGTGCCCCGCAGTACCTTGCCCGAGCGCGTCTTCGGAAGCCTTTTGACCACGACCAGGTCGCGGAAGCAGGCGATCGGGCCTATCTCGTCCCTCACCATCTGCACGAGCTCTTTTTTGACCTGTCCGTGGTCGCGGTCGGCGCAGGACTTCAGCACTACTGCGGCTACCGGGAGCTGGCCCTTCAGCTGGTTGGCCGCACCGAATACCGCGCATTCGGCGATGTCCTTGTGCTGGGAAAGCACCTCTTCGATTGCGCCGGTCGAGAGCCTGTGGCCGGCTACATTTATGATGTCGTCCACGCGCCCCATTATGAAGAGGTAGCCGTACCTGTCGATGAACCCGCCGTCGTTCGTCATGTAGTAACCGTCGAAGCGGCTCATGTAGGAGTCGATAAGGCCCTGGTCGTTGTTCCAGAGGGTCGGCATGGTGCCCGGCGGCAGCGGGAGCTTTATGACCACCAGGCCGTCGTTGTCCGGCCCGAGTTCGTTGCCGTTCTCGTCGAGGATCCTGACATTATAGCCGGGCACGGCCTTCGAGGCCGAACCGGGCTTTAACTGGAATTGCTCGATGCCCATGCAGTTGGCGGCAATCGGCCAGCCTGTCTCGGTCTGCCACCAGTTGTCTATAACCGGTATGCCGAGCAGGTCGCTCGCCCAGTAGAAGGTGTCGGTGTCGAGGTGCTCGCCGGCGACGAAGAGGTATTTGAAGTTTTTCAGGTCGTACTTCTGGAGGCATTTGCCTTCGGGGTCTTCCTTCTTTATCGCGCGGAAGGCCGTCGGCGCCGCGAAAAGCGTCTTGACCCCGTGCTGGGACACGACGCGCCAGAATGCGCCCGCGTCCGGCGTGCCGATGGATTTGCCCTCGTATAGGACCGTTGTGCAGCCGGTAAGGAGCGGGCCGAATACGATGTAGGAATGTCCGACTACCCAGCCGACATCGGATGCCGCCCAGAAGGTGTCCCCGGGTCCCGTATCGAAGATGTTTTCCATGCTCCAGCGGAGCGCGACCGCGTGTCCGCCGTTGTCGCGCACGACGCCCTTGGGCTTGCCGGTCGTGCCGGAGGTGTAGAGGATGTAGAGCGGGTCTGTCGCCTCGACCGGCGTGCAGCCGACAGGCTTTGCGTCCTTCACCAGTTCCTGCCAGTCCAGGTCGCGGCCCTTCTTGAGCGGCGCCTTGACTATCTGTCTCTGGAAGATTACGCACTTCTCCGGCTTGTGCGCGGCAAGGTCTATAGCCTTGTTCAGCATGGGGGTGTATTCTATAAGGCGGCTCACCTCTTTTGCGCCGGATGCCGAGATGATAACCTTCGGCTTCGCGTCGTCAATCCTGATGGCAAGCTCGTGGGGCGCGAAGCCGCCGAAGACTACCGAATGCACTGCTCCAAGCCGGGCGCATGCGAGCATCGCGATTGCCGCCTCCGGGATCATCGGCATATAGATAATTACCGTGTCGCCCTTGCCGACTCCGAGGCCGCTGAGAGCGCCCGCAAAAACGGACACCCGTTCGAGCAGTTCGGAGTATGTGAACTTCTCTATGTGGTTGGTGACGGGGCTGTCGTATATGAGGGCGACCTGGTCGGCGCGCCCGTTTTCCACATGGCGGTCAAGGCAGTTATAGCAGGTGTTGAGCCGTCCGCCCGCAAACCAGCGGTAGAACGGCGGCCTGGTGTCGTCCAGGACCTTGTCCCACTTTTTATCCCATGCGATGTTTTCCGCGGCCTCGGCCCAGAAGCCCTGCGGGTCGTTCAGGCTCCTGTCGTAAGTCTCTTTATACAGCCCCATTACCAGTTCCTCGCTTAAAAAATTAGCCCGGTTTAATAAAATTGTGGGAGCTATCCTATATTATTGCG
>DASXVI010000096.1:0-2877 GCA_036504315.1 Nitrospirota bacterium | reverse complement strand
TCTTCGAGGTTCCTTGCGACGGCCTTCTTGTCCCTGATTATGAACGCGCCCATCTCAAGGTTTTCGCGGACGGACAGCCGCGAGAATATCCTGCGGCCCTCCGGCACCTGACACAGCCCCAGTGTTACAATCTCGTGCGCCGGTCTGTTCGTGATATCGCTGCCCTTGTAGATAACCTTGCCGGACGCGGCGGGGTGCGCCCCGCAGATGGTCATCAGCGTCGTGGACTTGCCCGCGCCGTTGCCGCCAAGAAGCGACACAATCTCGCCCTTGTTCACCCGCAAGGATATGCCCTTCAGGGCCTCTATCGGGCCGTATGACGCGCCGACGCTAGATAACTCAAGCATGGTGGTGGGCGGCCTCCTTGCCGAGATAGGCTTCTATTACCTTCGGGTCCTTCCGAATATCTGCGGGAACTCCCTCGGCAATCTTGACGCCGTGGTCGAGCACGACAATTTTGTCGGATATCCCCATGACGACCTTCATATCGTGCTCTATCAGCAGGATGGCGATGCCCTTTTCGCGGATTGCGGAGATAAGCTGGATAAGCGACGCGCTCTCCTGCGGGTTCATGCCTGCGGCAGGCTCGTCGAGGAGCAGCAGCTTCGGCTCCGCCGCGAGCGCACGGGCAATCTCAAGCCGCCTCTGGACGCCGTATGCAAGACTGCTCGCCCATTCGCCGGAGAACCTTGAAAGCCCGACAAAGTCGAGTATTTCCGTGGCCTTCTCTCGGATGGCGGCCTCCTCGGCCACGACGGCGGGCGGGCGTACTATCGCGCCTACAATCCCGGCCTTCGAGCGGGCATGGCGGCCGACCATAACATTTTCGAGCGCGGTCATCCCGGCGAAAAGCCGTATGTTCTGGAAGGTGCGGGCCATGCCGAGGCTGGTTATCTCGTGGGGGGACTTGCCGGTGACGGTCTTGCCGTCGAAGAATACATCGCCCTCTGTGGGCGGCGTGACGCCTGTGACGCAGTTGAATAGGGTGGTTTTGCCCGCGCCGTTCGGGCCGATGAGGCCGACGATTTCGCCCGCCCCGACCGTAAAATGGACATCCTCAAGGGCGCGCAGGCCGCCGAAGCGTTTGGTCAGGCTGGTTAGAGCGAGAAGTTTTTCGGTCATGTTTTCCAGTTACTCGATGGGCGGATTTGTCATAAAGGCTTCCGGCTCGTCTACCGCGCCCTTTATTATAACTCGCCTGCCCGCAACGCGCAACCTGCCCTCGGCGAACAACCTCACCGCCTCCGGGTAGATTTTGTGCTCCTGCCGCAGTATCCGGGCGGCAAGGCTGTCTTCGGTGTCGTCCGGGAGCACCGGGACGACCGCCTGTATGATTATCGGGCCGGTATCCATCCCAGAATCCACGAAATGCACCGTACATCCTGAGAACCTTGCGCCGTGCTCGACCGCCTTCTTCTGGACATGCAGGCCGGGGAACGACGGCAGAAGAGCAGGGTGGATGTTCAGCATCCTGTCCTCAAAGGCCTCGACAAGCGGGACCCCGACGATGCGCATATATCCCGCGAGCAGGACCAAGTCCACCTGATTTTTCCGAAGAATCTGCATCAATGCCAAGTCGTAGTCCTCGCGCCTGCGGAACGGCTTCGGGTCCACGAACTCGGCGGCTATCCCGTGCTTCTTTGCCCGCTCCAGCGCGAATGCGTCCTTATTGTCCGACAGCACGACTACTATCTCGGCGGATATCTTACCGGCCTCGACTGCGTCTATTATCGCCTGAAGATTCGAGCCGTTACCGGAGGCCAGCACGCCGATGCGGGTAATCCTCTTAGCCAATGTAGCCGACCCCCTTCTCGCCAGCTATAATAGTTCCGACGACTTTGGCCGTCTCGCCCATATCGTTGGCGGCATTGGCAAACCTTTCGGCCTCCTCCGCCGGGACGACGGCCATCAGGCCAAGCCCCATGTTGAAGTCGCGGTACATCTCGTCCGCCTCTATTCTGCCCTTCTCCTGCATAAAACTGAATACCGGCAGCGGCGTCCACGAGGAGCGGTCAATACTCGCCCGGCAGCCTTCCGGCAGGATGCGCGGGAAGTTCTCCGTTATGCCTCCGCCCGTTATATGGGCGAAGCCTTTGACATTAAACTCCTTCGCCAGCGCGAGGGCGTTCTTTACATATATTCTGGTCGGCGTAAGCAGCTCGTCGGCGACGGTCTTGCCAAGCTCCGGCACGAACGAGTCTATCTTCAGCCCTGCGGCCTCGAAGAATACCTTGCGCGCAAGGGAATACCCGTTGGAGTGCAGGCCGGATGAATACAGCCCCACTATCGCATCGCCCGGCTTTATCGTGCTGCCGTTGATTATCTTCGATTTGTCCACCACGCCCACTGCGAAGCCCGCGAGGTCGTACTCGCCTTCGGAGTAGAAGCCCGGCATCTCGGCGGTCTCGCCGCCCAGGAGCGCGCAACCGGCCTGACGGCAGCCCTCTGCCACACCCTTTACCACATCGGCCTGCTTGTCCGGGTCGAGCTTGCCTGTGGCAAAGTAATCGAGGAAGAAGAGAGGCTCGGCCCCGGTAACGAGGATATCGTTCACCGACATTGCCACGAGGTCTATGCCGACGGTATCGTGCCTGTCCGCCATGAAGGCCACGCGCAGTTTTGTGCCGACGCCGTCTGTGCCGGATACCAGCACCGGCTCCTTGTAATCGCCCTTCAGCCCGAACAGGCCGCCGAAGCCGCCAATGTCCGTCAGGACTTCCGGCCTGAATGTGCTTTTCACGAACGGCTTTATCTTCTCGACGAAACGGTTGCCTGCGTCGATATCCACGCCTGCGGACTTGTAAGTGAGCTTTTCCATTTATCTATATATTCTCCGGTGTTTGGATTTGAAAGGCAATAATAACTTATATAGAATTA
>DASXVI010000095.1:0-18222 GCA_036504315.1 Nitrospirota bacterium | reverse complement strand
CGGCAGCCGCAACGTTCGGCGGAAGGCGGCCAATCCGGCCGCCTTGACACACCGCGGAATAAATTGATAAATTTTATAATTAAGTCAACGGGAGGTACATATGCAAATGCCCAGGGTTCTTGAATGCTCGGTAACGGAGTGCAGCTATAACAAGGACGAGGAGTGTCATGCGCTTGCAATACAGGTGGGCGGCGGCAGCCATCCTGCCTGCGATACCTTTCTGAATTCAAAAATGAAGGGCGGGAACTCGGAGTCCGTCGCAGGTATTGGGGCCTGCAAGGTAAGCGACTGCGAATACAACAAGGCGCTGGAATGCTCGGCGGAGGGTATAACGGTCGGCCGCCACGAAGAACACGCCGACTGCGAGACCTACGAACCTGCCAAATAGGTGGTGCGCAATGGGGCCGGGGACTACCTCTCCGGCCCCATCTCTTTCAGGCGCGCTATCGCTTTATTGAGGTACTCCCGCTCCTTCGGGCCGATTACAGCCCCGCCAAACCTCACGCTGTTGTACATTTCGGTCACGAAAACTGCATCCCCGCCCGGCGAATGCAAACTGGAACCCGTCGGCAGGCTATGCGCAAACTCAAGAGGCGTCGCTCCAGGAGGACGGACGAAGCCCTTTCTCCTCAGGGTCCGCACCATCTCCTCATAAAATTTAACCGCTGCCCGCCGGGAACTGCGCCTTACGGCCCTCACGCGGGTCAGCCTGTATGCGAGCAGAAGCGCGGCCGCAAACCCCAGCCCCGCAGCCAACGGCTTCCAGTTGGCCGTGCCCGGCATATTGAGGCGGCCGTCCAGCCCGCTTCCGAAATTCCCAAGCTCCTGCCTCGCCCTTGCTGTCGCGGACTTTAAATCATGCAGCATTTTGAACTGGTCCCACAGGCTGAAGAACACCACCCGCCTGTCCCATTGGAAGCTCAGGTATTCGAGCATCCTGCGCAGGCTGGCAATCGCCTCCGCAGTCCCGGACGGGGCAGAGGCCGGGGTCGGGTCGAACTCGACCCAGCCGTATCTGGGCAGAAACGCCTCAACCCATGTATGCGCGTCCTTCTGGCGAATTAACAGGAACTTGCCGTAGTTGTTCCATTCGCCGCCCGCAAACCCCGACACGAGCCGTGCCGGTACGCCGGAGGCGCGGAGCATCAGCGCAGTAGCGGTGGCGAAATGCTCGCAGTAGCCCTCCTTCGACTTGAACAGGAAATCGTCTATCGGGCTTAGCGACTGGTCGCGTGAGGGGGACAGGGTGTACTTGCAGTTCCTGGCCAGATATTCCTGTATGCGGGCCGCCTTCTCGTATGCGCTGGCGGAGCCCGCGGTTATCTCCGCCGCAAGCGCCTTCAGCCTGTCCGAGCCGTCGGGCAGCTGCATGTATCCGGGCCAGACGCTGCCGAAGTAAACGTTCCCGGCGGCCTTCATATCTTTTATGGAATGTGCGGCAGGCGCGGAAACGACGGAGTAGTGAAGCCTCGACCCCGGCGGGTAGGTTATCTGGTAGGTATTGGACTTGTCCTTAAGGATTGCCCGAAGTTCCATATCGAGCTGGTAGGCCTGGTACAACATGAAGAGCGTCGGCGTGTCGAGGGGTTCGAGGGTGATGTTCTGCTCGACCGGCTTTCCAAAGCGCTTCTCGCCGGGCCGCAGGTAGAACCTCCCGAAGGTGTTGACCAGGAGTTCAAAACCGCCCTTAAACGAGTCCTCCCACGATACGCCGTTGTATTTGTCGAACACCCGTCCGCGCCACAGGAGGGGTTTGTCGGGCGCCACCGTCATGCCCGCTATCTCGACCCTCATCACCGTGCTCTGGTCGAGGAGGACCTGGCCCATCGAGCCCAAATCCACCCTGTCCGAGAAACCCGAGGTCTTGAGCAGGCCGCCCTTCCTGCTGAAATACCCGATGCCTACGCGGGGTATCATCAGGAAGAAAAGAGAGGTCAAAAGGAGAGAGACGAGCGTCAGCCCTGCGCTCCCCAGGAAGAAACCTTTGCCCGCCTTAAAGCGCGCGGCATGGGAAGGGCCGGTCCCCTGCCCGGTGCGTATCGTCAGCAGGGTGAGCGCCCATGCAAGCGAGATGAAGAACAGAAGGAACGCGCCAAGAAAATACATCCTTGTAGAGATGCCCGTCGAGGCAAGCATAAGGAAGAAGCTGACGGTAAAAAGTTGTATATGGTCGTCGTCGGCCTGGAGGGTAAGGAGCTTGACGGCGACAAGGCAGACGAGGAAGTCCGCCCCAGCGGCAACCAGAGAGCCACCGATATAGAAGAAGTCGAGGACGGAGAACCCGAGTGCCGCGACGACGATTATGTCCGAGGCGATTTTGGACAGGCTGAGGCGTGCCGCGTGCCCCGGGAATATGCAGCCGAAGGACGCGAGCACAAATACTGGGATAACCAGCCACAGCGGGGCCTCACCGGTTATCAGAAACGCCAGCAGGCCCGAAAGCGCGACCATCCTCGAAGAAAACTGGAATGCGGTCTCTAAGTTCACGAATGCTCCATAAAACTAATGCCTGCCGTCATGCCATCGGGAAGAACGCCGCCCTGAGGCCTCCGCCGGTCCCTTTCCCGGATGTACCGGAGGTCGGAGAAACAAAAATCGTCTGCTCCCCGGCGTGGCTGCGGGGTATCTCTACGCCGCCTGAAGTCTCAGGCGAAATCCTCGCCAGGGTGTCCATCAGCCTGACATAATGGCCCCGGCCCTCGCCCGCCGGTATTTCAATCCCGCGCGCCGCGAATGCCACCGGCCTCTCTTCGGTTATCAGCAGCCTGTGCACCAGCGAGGCCGCAAGCGTAACGGCGTCCTCGAACGCATCGTCGTACCAGCCTGCGTCTGCGGGTTTGAGGTTGTCCAGGACGATTAGCACGCAGCGGCGCGATTCCGCCTCGTACTCCTTCGCCACGATGGCCGCGGTCCTCGCGGACGCCTTCCAGTGGATTACCCGCGCGTCGTCCGTGTTCTGGTATCCGCGCAGGCTGCGTACATCCATGCCCTGGCCCTTCCGGTCGGAGCGCATATCTCCGTACTGCGAAGAAAGCTCCTCGCCGAGGTTATCTTCTATGGGCCGGATTGCCGGGTATACCAGTGCGGTGTCGCGTGCGGGTATGCGGATGGTTTTGTAAAAAAAACCGAAGGGGTAGCCGGTGCTAACATCGAAGGCCTCCGTGGTCAGCTCGCCGCGCCTGGGTATGGTCTCCTCCGCATCAGCGTTCGCGGTTCCGGCAGGGTCTATGCTCGGCACGAAGCCCTCGGCGCCCCTTACATCTCCGGGATAAACGGCGCAGACCGACAGCGCGAAAGACGCCGACTTTTTCTTCATGTTGGCGAGCGTATAGCGGACGGTAAAAGGCTCGGCCGCGTAAACTTCGCGGGGGAGCCTGCGGGCGGCCCGGATGTTCTTAAGGGCGTTCTCAGACAGCGAGCCCGAGAGAACGATCATAGAGAGCATCATCGAGACGACGAGGTACAGGAGGTTGCTGCCGGAATTTACCGCCGCGACCCCGATTGCGAGGGTCGTGAGGGTAAAACGGACCCCGAGCGGGGTGAATGTGAGGCTGCGGCCTGCGTAGGATAGCTTAAACGGCCTTTTTCTCTTGAGAATACTCATATGAAACCTGAAACATTTTATCATGGCGGGCTTGCGGGTCAAAGAAAAATTTTGACGAAAGGCTGATACTTGGGTTACAATCCCAAAATGGATACCAAAGAAAAAATAGGACAGCTTGCGGGAAATATATCAAAGGTTATAAAGGGCAAGCCGGAGGTCGTGCGGCTCGCGGTGGTCTCGCTCCTTGCGCGCGGGCACCTGCTTATCGAGGATGTGCCGGGTATCGGCAAGACGACGCTCGCGTTCAGCCTCGCCCGCTCCATAGACTGCGGCTTCCACCGGGTGCAGTTCACATCCGACCTGATGCCGTCGGATATCGTGGGCGTCACGGTATTTAACCAGAACCGCTCGGAGTTCGAGTTCAAGCCCGGCCCGATATTCGCGAACATCGTGCTTGCGGACGAGATAAACCGCACGACGCCTAAGACCCAGAGCGCCCTGCTCGAAGCGATGAACGAGGGCCAGGTCACGGTGGAAAACGATACCCACGCGCTGCCCAGGCCGTTCATGGTCATAGCCACGCAGAACCCCCTCGAATTCCAGGGTACTTATCCGCTGCCGGAGTCCCAGATGGACCGTTTCATCATGCGCATCCGGCTCGGCTATCCGGCTATCGGGGACGAGAAGGCTATACTTCAGGCGGCCTCTTCCAAGGCTATGGCCGAGAGCCTCTCGCCGGTGCTCCACGCGCAGGACATCGTCGCGCTCCAGGAGCAGGTGCTGAATGTAAAGATGGACGACAGCCTGCTCGATTACCTGCTTGCGATAGTGGACGCTACCAGGACCAACGACAGGCTATCGCTCGGCGTCAGCCCGCGCGGGGCGTTGTTCCTGCAGGGCGCGGCGAGGGCGAACGCGCTGTTTGAGGGCCGTAATTACTGCATCCCCGACGACATAAAAAATCTTGCCGTCCCGGTGCTCGCCCACCGCGTAATGTTTAACACCCGCGCAGGCGCATACGGCCGCCGCTCGGAGGATGCGGAGGATGTAATCCGCGACATAGTCGAGGCGGTCGAGGTGCCGGTATAAGATGCCTGTGTAGGCTTGCGGGCATGGGTACGGAAGGCCGTGGAAGGCGTAGCGGTCTTCCCCGACAAAGGGCCGAAATTCTTCGGGGCGTCAGCCGAAGGCTGGCCCTTAATATTGCGGCCCGGCTGGCGGGATTACCGCAAGCCTAAGAACTCCCACCCTCGCAGATGGGAAGGATAAGGTGGGTGGTATTCTCCCCCAAATATTGTGGTACTAAATATATTTAAAATACATATTGTGCTTGACATGGCCCTCCCGCAGTATTATTATTCCTAAGCCCTACCTTTGTTTTACCTTAGTCAGAGGAACTTAATCAGTCTCAAGTTTCCAATCAGAATGTGGGGAAGTGGATGCTTTTTTGCGTCCTTAATAAGAAAAGGTTACAGTTGGGTATTCTGGGCGCCGTTGCCGGCGCAGGGATATCTTTTTTTGTATCGTCGCCGGGTGCACTCGCGGCCGGGATGAGAATTTTGCCGGCGGCGGGCCTGGGACTCCTGGGCGTTGCGGCGGGAGCCTTATTGGACAGGCGTCCATCAGCAGTCCGGCCGGAACCCGACAACAGCCTGCGCGCCAGCACCGACTTCCTCAATTCGCTCTCCGAAATAATCAATAACGCAAAAGATGTCGAAAGCCTGATGTACTTCTCGCTCAGAGAGGCGCTCTCAATCCCCGCGCTCAAAGGCGGCGGCGCGGCCGCGTTCATCGGCGAGGGAGGCTCCAATTTTAAGATAGCTGCAAAGATCGGCATGGACGACTCCATACAGCTTTCAGAATGCACGGCGAAGTGCGGCTGCCCTTCCTGCGGCAAGGCGTTCCAGACCGGGGAGCCTGTAACCTCTCTTGAGCATGGCCGTGTGCGGGTGTCTTTGCCGCTCTCCGGCCCGCTCTCCGGCGCACAGGGCAGACTGGGCGTGATATGCATTTATCCGCCGGTCGGGCAGGGGGTCTCGAAGGCGGACCTGGCGCTTCTCCGCGCGGCGTCGAACCTGCTTTCTCTTGCGGCCGGGAACCTCCGGCTGGCCAAGGCCACAGAGAACGCGCAGGAAGGCCTAAGCGAGAGTAATATAGTCCTTATGCGCAAGGTCCAGAAGCTCAACTCGCTCGTCGAAGTGGACAAGGTAATACTATCGACGCTCGACCGCGACGAGATGCTCTACAAGGTCGGCGTGCAGATCCGCCAGCTCGTGCCTGCCGATGTCGGTGGCGTCGCGCTTACGGACGCCGAGACCGGCGACTACCGCTATATCGGCGGCTGGGGCATGGAGATAAAGAACCGCGAGATACTGCACAACGCGGGCTGGCTCGGCGGCAGCAGGATATACCAGGGAAAGCCGCTGGTCAGGAAGAACATCGAGGAAGAGGCGATACTATCCCCGTTCGACAGGATGCTGTCCGAGGCCGGGGTGAAGTCCGATGTATGCGCCCCCATCATGAGGAAGGGCGGCATGGTCGGCGTCTTCTTCGTAGGCTCGTTCCGCGACGGGTCGTTCAGCAGCGACGATGTCGAGACCGTGACGGCGTTTGCCGCGAGGATGGGCATAGCCCTGGAGCACGCGCGGCTGATATATGACCTGGACGAGATGTCCGTCAGCATCATCCACGCCCTCTCCTCCGCGATAGACGCGAAGAGTTCATGGACGAAGGGCCACTCCGAGAGGGTGTCGGACTACGCGCTCGCCATCGCCGAAAAGATGGGGCTGGGCAAGCGCGATATCGAGAGGCTCCGCCTCGCCGGGCTTCTGCACGACATCGGCAAGATAGGCACCTACGACATCCTGCTGGACAAGACAGGCAGGCTGACCGAAGAGGAATGGCAGCTCATCAAGCTCCACCCCGACAGGGGCTGCGAGATACTCGCGCCGATAACCGAGTTCAAAGACATCCTTCCTGCCGTCAAGTACCACCACGAGCGGTGGGACGGCAAGGGCTACCCGCTCGGCCTCAAGGGCGAAGAGATACCCGTGATGGCCCAGATTATCTGCATAGCGGACAGCTTCGACACGATGACGGCGGACAGGCCGTACCGCCCCGCGATAGGGCTCCAGAACGCCATCCAGGAGATAACCTACTGCTCCGGGACCCAGTTCTCGCCGAATGTCTCGGATGTCTTTTTAAACCTGATATTCGAGCGCGGCATGGATATCGGCCGCAACGCCGCATCCCAGCAGTCCGCCCGCCCCGTCTGGGGAAATTCCTGAAAAATTCCCTTTCCAATCGTAGGGGCCGTGCCTTCGTGCCGGCCCTTTTTTAAGGCTTGCGGTCATGCCGCCAGCCGTGCCGTGCCCTCGTGTCGGCCCTTCTTATTCGGCTCGTGTATATTCTCCTGAACGCGTCTCAATTGCTCGCTCGGAAGGATTCGCCTTCCGGCACTACGCGCCTCCAAGGCGTAAAATCCCTGTGGAAATATATTCCTCGCTCGCGTCGACTTGCCTTCATGAGAACATACACTCCGCCGCCGGAGGAGATTTTGACTTGCGTTATGCCTCCGGCTGTCGGCACGACCGCTTCGCCCTCCACCATTTCCCTTTTTGACACCGTCCCCGGCCCCGCTTTATACTTTAAAGCAGGAGGGCAAGATGAAGCTGCTTAGGTCGGTCCTGCTGACCGCCGCCGGGGTCGGCACGGCATGGCTAATATTAAGCATTATTAAGGACCGCCCCAGGGGGGGTGAGCGCGCCGTCGGCGGCAATGTGATACCGTTCCCGGACAGACGGAAGAGGCATCTACCTGAATAGTTGCGCCCCGGCGCGGCCCGGCGGGGTTGTCCACAGATTACCCCTTGCAATTATAATGATTTGAAGGTTTTTTTATGGTTGAATTGGCCAAGTCTTTTTGTTATAATCCCTTGGCTTGCGTAAATACTTGAATTGACGAGAAAATCAGCCCTCTTTGAGCAGACAGGCCCCGGATGCCCGATAACTTCCCGACCGAAAGTGAATTAAAAGCGGAATGCCGAACGGACGAAGGCGCAGGCCCGGTCCATGCGGCAGGGCCGACACCCGGACAGCCGCCAGTCCAGCCGTCGTTGCACGCCGAAAGCCGGAAGGCCAACACGCTGAACCGGTGCATCGCAAGGTTCATAGACATCCTGTTCGCCCTGCTGCTGAACAAGCTGCCCGGATATGTCGGGCTGCTTGCCGGGCTCACCTACATCGGCATAGCCGACGGACTGATGGGCGGCAGGAGTATCGGCAAGAAAATAATCGGCCTGAAGGTAATACGCAGGAAGGACGGCCGCAAGGCGGACTTCCGCGCATCTATTTTGAGGAACTCGACGATAGGCGTCATGTACCTCGTATTCAATGTTCCCATAGTGGGCTGGGTCCTCGCGGCGCTCGGCATGGCTTTCGAGCTGATGCTTATTATCGGAAGCGCCGAGGGGATGAGGCTCGGGGACGAAATTGCATCCACGATGGTCGCGGACGAACCAGAGGCGGCCTGATTTCTTTAAGGTGGTTTTTGCGGGCAGCCCCGCCGTAATACGGCATGCCTGATTTAATTAGCATGTAGCACAAGGAGAGCACGGTAAAATGTTTATCAATTCGCTGTTAGGCATGTTTTCAAGCGACCTGGGGATTGACCTGGGCACAGCCAGCACGCTGGTATACGCGCGCGGGCGCGGCATAGTATGCAACGAGCCGTCCGTCGTCGCAATAGACAAGGCCACCAGGCGCGTCCTGGCGGTCGGTGCGGACGCCAAGAGGATGCTTGGCCGCACACCGGGCGACATCGTCGCCATCCGCCCGATGAAGGACGGCGTCATAGCCGACTTCGACGCGACAGAGCAGATGCTCCGGTACTTCATCCAGAAGGTGCACAACCGCAAGACCTTCCTCCGTCCGCGCATCATCATCGGCGTGCCGTCCGGCATCACGCAGGTCGAGCAGAGGGCGGTCCGCGACAGCGCCGAGCAGGCGGGCGCGCGAGAGGTGTACCTCATCGAGGAGCCGATGGCTGCCGCAATAGGCGCGGGCATGCCCATCACCGAACCCTCCGGCAACATGATAGTCGACATCGGCGGCGGCACGACAGACATCGCCGTCATCTCGCTGTCCGGCATCGTTTACTCCAAGACCGTCAAGACCGGCGGCGACAAGATGGACGAGGCAATCATAAATTACATCAAGCGCAAGTATAACCTGCTCATCGGCGAACGCACCGCAGAACATATCAAGATGACCATCGGCTCCGCCTTTAAGTGGGAGGAAGAGACCAAGACGATGGAAGTACGCGGCCGCGACCTTGTCTCGGGCATACCCAAGACGCTTATTATCGACGACGACGAAGTCCGCGAGGCTTTGATGGAGCAGGTGCTCACAATAGTCAACGCCATCAAGGTTACGCTTGAGAACACCCCTCCCGAGCTTGCGGCCGACATCGTAGAAAAGGGCATCGTGCTCGCCGGCGGCGGCGCGCTGCTCCAGGGCATCGACATCCTCGTCCGCGAGGAGACGGCGCTCCCGATAGTAATAGCCGAGGACCCGCTCTCCGCAGTCGTCATGGGCACGGGCAAGGCGCTCGACGAGATAGACCTCCTGCGCAGGGTCTCGGTCAGGATGTAGTCCGGCATGTACAAGTTCCTGTCAAAGAATAAAGGGCTTCTGGTCCTTGCCGCGACGATACTCGCCTGCTTCCTCTGGATGACATGGCAGTTCAGAAAGCCCGGCTCGCCATGGCTCGTAGAGCGTTGGCTTAACGCCGGAGGCAAACCCGTAGTCACCGCCGCCGGCAGGGTAGGCGGCGCCTTCAAGGGGGTCTGGGACGGTTATATCTACCTGGTAAGCCTCGTGGACGAAAACGACCGGCTGGAGAGGCAGAACGGCTCTCTGGGCCGCGAGAACGCCCAGCTCCGCGAATACATCGCAAAGGCCCAGAGGACTGCTTCCCTCGACGCGTCTGCCGCTTCCCTGCACTTTCCCGTTATCAACGCCAGCGCCATAGGCCGCGACGCATCCTCCTGGTTCAAGTCGGTCTGGATAGATGCGGGCGAGGAGGCTGGCGTGAAGAAGGATATGCCCGCCATGGCCGCGGCCGGGATTGTCGGCAGGGTGATAAAGGTCTACGGCGGCAGCTCCCGGATAATGCTGATAACAGACAGGTCGTCGGCGGTGTCGTGCGTCACGCAGCGGACGCGCGAGCCGGGGATACTTGCCGGAGACGGAGAGTCCGACACCTGCAAGCTCCAGTTCATCGGCAAGCAGGCCGATGTGGCGCCGGGCGACCTGGTCGTCACATCCGGGCTCGACGGCATCTACCCGGCGGGGCTCCCGGTGGGCAAGGTATCGAGGAGCGCGAAGGTGAACCAGGGTTACTTCATGGAGATAGATGTAATCCCGACGGCCAGCATTACGAAGCTTGAGGAAGTGGCGGTCCTGATGTACGAAGGCCCCAAGACGGCCGAGAAGATGGCGCCCCCGGTATTCAGGCTCCATTCGACCAGCGGCGCGGCAAGATGAAACTGCCGTTCATAGTCATAGCCCTCGGGGCCGCCCTATTGCAGGTGGCGGTGGGCTCCGCGTTGAGCATCCACGGCATCCAGCCCAGCTTCGTCCTTGTGGCGGTATATGCGTACTCGATAACCGGCGGCGAGGCCAGGGGAATCTGGAACGGCGCGCTTGGCGGGCTGATAGAGGACTGCCTTTCCGGCGGCGTGATTGGGCTGATGACTTCCGGGTACGCGATAGCCGGATATATCGCGGGACGCGCAGGCAAAAAGGTCTTCAACATAGGCGAGTCGGCAAATTTCGGCGGCATCTTCATCGTGAGCCTCGTGCAGGGCGCGTACACCGCCGCGATACTCAACGCCTTCAAGGACTCTACCGAAATCTTTTACATGGTCCTGACATTCGCGCTCCCGCAGGCGCTCTATAACGCCGTCGCGGGTATTTTCGTACTATGGTTGTTCAAAAAGCAGTTAGCACGCCGGGTGCCGTGGCTTAGGCCGTTGAGGCCAGGACGATACCGGCTTTAAATAGAACCAAAGAGCAGCATGAAGTATAGAAGCATTTACGGGGGCGGCGGCGAAAACACAGGCGACATAAAACGGCGCCTCTGGATACTCGCTTTTTTTGTCGCGGTCTTTTTCATCGCAATAATCCTCAGGCTATGGTATCTCCAGGTCGTCAAAGGGAGCTACTACCGCGAGCTTTCCGAAAGCAACCGTATCCGCATCGCGAATATACGCCCGCCCAGGGGCGTTATCTACGACAGGAACGGCATCCCGCTCGTAACGAACACACCGAGTTATACGGTAACCTTCACGCCCGAAGACGCCAAGAAGTCGCCGGAGGTGACCGGCAAGCTTGCGACCATCCTCGGCATGCGGGAGGAAGACCTGCAGGCGCTCATCCGCGCCGAGAAGAACCGGAACCCGTACCAGCCGATCCGCGTGCGGGAGAACGCGAGTTTCTCCGAGGTCTCGATGGTCGAGGCCAGGCGCGACGAGCTTCCCGGCGTAATCGTGCAGGTCGAACTGCGGCGCTGCTACCCTTACGGCGAATTCGCCGCGCACGCGTTCGGCTATATCGGCAAGATTACCGAAGACCAGCAGAAGATGCAGGAATACGAAGGCCTGCCGTCCGACTTCCTTGTGGGCCAGTACGGCATCGAGAAGGCGTATGACAAGACGATACGCGGCGAGCCGGGCAGGCGCGGGATAGAGGTCGATGCGATGGGCCGCCAGATAAGGACGGTCTACACCGTCGAGCCTGTCGCCGGAGAGGACCTGCTCTCCACGCTCGATTTCAAGGCGCAGAAGGCCGCCGATGAAGCCCTCGGCGAGAAGGCCGGCGCGATTGTCGCGTTAGACCCGCAGAACGGCGACGTGCTCGCGATGGCGTCGAGGCCGGGGTTCGACCCCAACATCTTCCCGATAGGCCTGACCGGGCCGGAGTGGAAGTACCTCACGCAGGACCCGAGCCACCCCCTCAACAACCGCGCACTCCAGGGGACCTTCCCGCCCGGCTCGACATTCAAGCTCGCCATGGCGCTCGCAGGGCTCGAGACAGGGATGGCGACGCTCGACAACACGGTCAACTGCACCGGCGGCTACCCGTTCGGGGGCCGCGTATTCCACTGCTGGCAGAAGAAGGGACACCACACAATCGCCCTGCACAAGGCAATCGTCGAATCCTGCGACGTGTATTTTTACAACCTCGGCAACAGGATGGGCATCGACAACATAGCAAAGTACGCAAGCTACCTGGGCCTCGGGATGCAGACCGGCATCGGCCTGAAGGAGAAGGCCGGGCTGGTGCCGTCGAGCAAGTGGAAGAAGGAGGTCCGCCACGAGGACTGGTACGCGGGCGAGACGATATCCTGCTCGATAGGCCAGGGGTACGTCAATGTTTCGCCCATCCAGCTTGCGCGGATGACGGGCACCATAGCCAACGGCGGGGTGCTTTACCAGCCCCAGATAGTGCGCGGCATCCGTCACAGGGACGGGAGCATGATGATGTTCCCGACAGTCACGCTCTGGAAGGCGCCCGTAAAGCCTGAGAACCTCCAGATAGTCAAGGACGGCATGCAGGGGGTAGTCGAGGAGCCGGGCGGTACAGGCCACGCCGCGAAGTCCGAGTATTACAGCGTAGGCGGCAAGTCCGGCACGGCCCAGGTTATAGGCATGGAAAAGGGCAACGGCAGGAGCGGGAGCAAGGAGACGCACGACCACGCATGGTTTGTCGCGGTAGCGCCGATGGACAACCCGAAGATAGCGGTCTGTGTGCTGGTCGAGCACGGCGGACACGGCGGCTCGGCCGCAGCCCCGCTTGCGAAGAAAGTTATCGATGCCTATATGAGGATGGATGAGGAGAGCCTGAAGGAGAAGGCCGCGCTTGCCAATCGCACCTCGGCCTCGGCCAAGGCGCTCGCGAACATGACCTCTGCCCGCGCGAAGGCGGCCCTTGCCAACAGGACCGGGGCGAAGGCGAAGGCCCTCGCAAACCGGACCTCCATCAAGGCTAAGACGCTCAAGCCCGTGACGACGATCGTAAAGAAAAAGCCGCAGGTCAAAAAACAAAAGCCGCCGGAGAAGCCAGCCGAGAAGCCGAAGAAGAAACCCGCGGAGGCAGCTGCGGCAGACAGCGGCAATGAGGCGTTAAAACCCGAGGCAGAGCTGCCGCCGGTTGAAGATAATACGGAAAACAGGTGATATAGATGGCCCGCGACAAAAGAGGAGTCAGGATAGACTGGACGTTCTTCACCGCGCTTTTCGCGCTGGTGCTGGCGGGGCTTGCCGTCGTATATTCGGCGACATTCACGATGGACCGCGGCAGCCACTCGCTGTTTCTGAAGCAGGTGATATGGCTCGGCGCGGGGTTTATCTGCATGGGCGCGGCTTTGTTCACAGACTACCGCAGGCTTGAGCGCTGGGGCTATATACTGTATACGGTCGCGGTGCTGATGCTCGTGGCGGTCCTGGCTATGGGCCGTACCGGAATGGGCGCGCAGAGGTGGCTGCCGCTCGGGCCGTTCCAGTTCCAGCCGTCGGAGATGGCGAAGCTGTTCCTTATCGTCGCGCTCGCCAAATATTTCTCGGAGGACGGCTTGTACAACGGCCACACCCTGAGGGACCTCGTCAAACCTTTCATCATGGCCGTCGTGCCGGTACTCCTCGTGGTGAAACAGCCGGACCTCGGCACGGGTCTCGTGCTGTTGTTCATATTCGGCGCAATGGTGGTTGCGGCGGGGATAAAGTTCAAGTCGTTCCTGATACTCGCGACGACGGCCGCGCTGTCCGCGCCTGTTGCTTGGGGGGTATTCTGGGGGCACCTGAAGGATTACCAGAGGAAGAGGATACTCGTATTCCTCGACCCTGAGAGCGACCCTTCCGGCGCGGGTTATCACATTATCCAGTCGAAGATTGCGGTAGGTTCGGGCGCGCTCGCGGGAAAGGGATACCTAAACGGCACGCAGAGCCAGTTGAGCTTCCTGCCGGAGAGGCATACGGACTTTATCTTCTCAGTACTATCCGAGGAGTGGGGGTTCGTAGGCTCGCTGTTCGTTATACTCCTGTTCCTGTTCATAATACTCTGGGGCCTTGAGACGGCGGGCCAGGCAAAGGACAGGTTCGGCTCGATGCTTGCCGTCGGCATAGTGGCGATGGTATTCTTCCATACCGCGATAAACATCAGCATGACGATAGGCATAATGCCGGTCGTCGGCGTGCCTCTGCCGCTGGTTAGTTACGGAGGCACATCCGCGCTTACCACCCTTGCCGCGCTCGGACTCCTGGCGAGCGTCAATATGCGCCGCTTCAAACTTTTCTACTAGGACATAAATGCCCATAAATCAGCTTTTCTCTATCTGCCCTTTAGTCGGGAAGCCTTCAAGGTACATCGGGCGTGAGATTAATTCCTGCGTGAAGGAGCCGGGTTCCGTTGCCCTCCGGGCCGCGCTGTGCTTCCCCGATACCTACGAGGTCGGCATATCGCACCTGGGCCTGAAGGTTTTGTACGAAGCTCTGAACCGCCGGGACGACGTTTATGCCGAGCGGGCCTACGCCCCGTGGACGGACATGGAGGCGCAGCTCCGCGAGAACGGCCTGAGGCTTTCTACCCTAGAGACGACGACCCCACTTGCGGAGATGGACATAGTCGGCTTCACCCTCCAGTACGAGCTTTCGTTCACAAATATCCTGACGATGCTGGAGCTGGGCGGGATACCGCTGCTCGCAAAGAACCGCGACGCCAGCCACCCGCTGGTTATTGCCGGGGGGCCGTGCGCCTTCAACCCGGAGCCGCTCGCCGAAATTATAGACGCGTTTGCGGTTGGAGACGGGGAAGAGGCGATACTCGACATATCCGACGCGGTGATAAAATGGAAGGCGTCTGGAAAGACCGACAGGGCCGAACTTTTAAAGTCGGTCGCGGCTATCGAGGGTGTCTATGTCCCCGCGCATTTCGAGGTGACATACAGAGAAGACGGCGGGATTGCCGGGATAAGGAATACCGCGGGCGGGCCGGACAGGGTCAGGAAACGCATACTGCGGGACCTGGACGCGGCGGTCTACCCCTCAAAGCCGCTCCTGCCGTATATGACCGCCGTGCACAACCGCATAACGCTGGAGGTCGCGCGGGGCTGTTCGCGAGGATGCCGCTTCTGCCAGGCGGGCTATATCTACCGCCCCGTGCGCGAACGCGCCCCCGAGACTATAATAAAGTATGCCGAGGATGCGGTTGCCTCGACAGGCTACGACGAGATATCCCTGTCTTCGCTGTCTACCGGTGATTATACCGGGCTTCTGCCGGTGATGCGTTCGCTGATGGACAGCTTCGAGGACAAAAGGGTCTCGATTTCCCTGCCGTCGCTGAGGGTCGGGACGCTTACGCCCGAGATGTGCCGCGAGATAAAGCGCGTCCGCAAGACCGGCTTTACCATTGCCCCGGAGGCGGGCAGCCAGAGGCTGCGCGACGCGATTAACAAGAATGTGACCGAGGAGGCCCTCATCGAGACGGCCGGGACGGTTTTCCGCGAGGGCTGGGACTTAATCAAGCTTTACTTTATGATAGGGCTCCCGACCGAGACGGACGAGGACATACAGGGGATAATAGATTTGTCCCGCAAGGTGCAGGAGGCTGGCAGGAAGGCCGGAGGCCGCAGGAAGTCCGTGAACGTCGGGGTCTCCGCATTTGTGCCGAAGGCCCACACGCCGTTCCAGTGGGCGGGCCAGATACCCATCTCCGAGATAAGAAGGCGCAAGGACATCCTTGCGGGGGTGCTGGGCAAAAAGCCGTTCTCGATGAAGTCCGGGATTGCCGAGACGAGCGTGGTCGAGTCCGCGTTCGCCAGGGGAGGCCGCAGGACGGGCAAAGCCCTTATGGCGGCATGGAAGCGCGGCGCGCGTTTCGACGGCTGGATGGAATGCTTCGACTACAAGCTCTGGCAGGACGCCTTCCGCGACGCAGGGCTCGATATCGAGGCCGAGGCCGCGCGCGAGTTCGGCCTGGACGATATTCTGCCGTGGGACCATATCGACGCCGGGGTCAGCAAGCAGTTCCTGAAGAAGGAACTCGAGGCGGCCCGGATGAAGGCGCTTACCCCGGACTGCCGCGTGTCGTGCTCGGCCTGCGGGCTCAAGTGCGCACAGGACAGGCAGACGGAAGGCCCGGCCTGTGCAGCTGCGCCGGCCGCCCCGAAAGCCGCCAGAACCGACGGCCCCGTCCCTGCCGGGAAAAAGGGCATGTCCGCGCGCGTGAGGGTCCGTTACCAGAAGATTATGCCGCTTGCGCTCCTGTCGCATAACGAGGTTATGATGGTGTTCTTCCGGGCGATATCGCGGGCAGGCCTGCCGATACTTTTCTCGGAGGGTTTTAACCCGCACCCGAAGCTCAGTTTCGGCCCCGCGCTCGGGGTCGGGATAGAGTCCGAGGTGGAAATCCTTGACATGGAACTTAACTTCGGGATAGACTTAAATAATGTCGTATCAAAGCTAAACGCGCAGCTCCCCGAAGAGATGCGGATATTGGAGTCCCGGGTGCTTCGCCCGGACGAGCCAGCCGCAGGCTTTGGGTTGACCGCTTTTACTTACGAGGCGGTACTGCCGGAAAAACATTACGCCTGGCTGGAGCAGGCCGTATCGGTTTTCATGGCGCTTGACGCAGCGCCCGTAAAGCGCATCAGCGACAGGGGCGAGAAGGTCCTGGACATCAGGCCGATGGTAGCGGGGATTGTCGTTACCGGGCCGGGTAAGCTCCGCTTCATGCTTCAGGAGAGCGGTGGCAAGTCCGCAAAACCGCACGAGCTGTTTCAGCCGCTCCTGGGGATTGGGCCTTCGGAGGCCCGCACAATTATGATAAAGCGCATCGGGATGCAGTAGGCCCCGGTGTCTTAATAGTTTTTTGATTTTAAGATTTCAAGTTTTCAAACCTTTTAACGAAAGCAACGGCTAAAATGTCTACGGAGATTATTGTAAATGTCTCACACGAGGAGACGCGTGTCGCGCTCCTCGAAAACAAGCTTGTGACCGAAATATTTATCGAACGCGCGAAGGACCGCGGCAATACCGGCAATATATATAAGGGCCGGGTCGTGAAGGTCCTGCCGGGGATGCAGGCGGCGTTCGTGGATATCGGGCTTGAGAAGTCCGCCTTCCTCTATGTCGCCGATGTCTACAGCGGGACGGACGACTACGCCGCCGCCATGATGGCGGCCGAGGAGATTGGCGGGGACGGCGAGTTGGGCGGCGAGATACCCGCCGAAAAGGCAGGAGAAGGCCCGGCAGAGATAGAGTTCGAGGAAGAGGGCGGCCGCCCGAGGCGCAAGCGCACCTCCAACCTCTCGATAGAGGACCTGCTCCAGGAAGGCCAGGAGATTATGGTTCAGATAGCGAAAGAGCCCATCGGCACGAAGGGCGCGCGCGTAACCTCCTACATCACGCTTCCGGGCCGCTATGTCGTATACATGCCTACGGTTGACCATGTCGGGATATCACGCAGGATAGAGTCCGAGTCCGAGAGGAAGCGGCTGAAGGACATCGTAAACTCGATGAAGAAGCCGGGTACGGGCTATATCGTCCGCACGGTCTCCGACGGCCAGGCCGACGAAGAGTTCAAGCGCGACATGGAGTTCCTCGAACTTCTGTGGCAGAGGATACTCAAGAAGAACGAGAAGCTGTCAGCGCCGTCCGTGCTGCATTACGACTTGGACCTGGTCTTCCGCACCATCCGCGATATGTTCACAGAGGATGTGGAGAAGATGGTAATAGACAGCAAGGCCGAGTACCAGCGCGTCAAGGAGTTCATAGACACCTACCTGCCGTCCCTCTGCAGCAGGATTGAGCCCTACGACAAGGAAGAGCCGATATTCGACGCCTACGATGTCGAGATAGAGATATCCCGCGCGCTGGGCCGCAAGGTCTGGCTCAAGTCCGGCGGGTACATCGTCATCGACCAGTCCGAGGCGCTTACGGCTATAGATGTGAACACGGGCAGGTATGTCGGCAAGCGCAACTTAGAGGACACGATAATCAAGACGAACCTCGAAGCGGTGCGCGAGATTGCATACCAGCTCCGCCTCAGGAACATCGGCGGCATCATAATACTCGACCTTATAGACATGGAGAAGGAGGACAACCGCAGGAAGGTTTACGCCTCCCTTCAGGAATACCTCTCCCACGACAAGGCGAAGACGACGATTTACCACCTCTCCGAGCTTGGGCTTATCGAGATGACCCGCAAGCGCACCCGCGAAAGCCTCGGCCGGATGCTGTGCGTGCCGTGCCCGTACTGCGAGGGCAAGGCGTATGTCAAGAGCCCGACGACGGTCTGCTATGAGATATTCCGCGAGATAAGGCGGCTGGCCCCGGACAGCAAGGAAAAGAAGATAATGATTTCCGCGAACCCGGAGGTTGCCGACCTGTTCTACGACGAGGAGCGGCAGGCGGTGGACGATATCGAGCAGGAGTTCAAGAAGAAGCTGATTATCAAGGCCGACTCTACCCTGCACCAGGAGCAGTTCGATATAGTGATGATGTAAGTTTGCGGCGATGAAATATCAAAGGCCAGCCCATTTGGGCTGGCCTTTTCATATTGTAGGGGCCGACCTGTGGGGCGGCCCTTTTTTCTTTCACCCCCACCTGCATCCTCCCCCGT
>DASXVI010000094.1:0-3149 GCA_036504315.1 Nitrospirota bacterium | reverse complement strand
TGTCCTTCCAGAAGGGGGCGGCGGCGGCAATGCAGGCGGCCTCGACCGGGAGGCCCTGCTTGCGGACCATCAGGTCGAATATATATGTAACGACCTCGGTGTCGGTGAGGAGAGCCATCTTGTAGCCGAACATCTCGAGGTAGCGTTTGTTGATGCCGTACGAGGATATCTCGCCGTTGTGGACGATGGACCAGTCGAGCAGCGTGAACGGGTGCGCCCCGCCCCACCAGCCCTGCGTGTTGGTCGGGAAGCGGTTGTGCGCCGTCCAGATGTAGCCCTCGTAGTTCTCTATCATGAAGAAATCGGCGATGTCCTCCGGGAAGCCGACGCCCTTGAAGGCGCCCATGTTCTTGCCGGACGAAAAGACGAAGGCGTTGTCTATTTTGTCGTTGACATGCATGACCGTCTCGACGATGAAGTCGTCCTCGGTCGTGCCTACCTTCTTCTCCTTGAGCCTCTCGGGGCGGACCTTCACGAAGTAGCGGTGGAGGAGGGGGTGGGTCGGGACCTTGTCTGTCACCTTTACCGGTATCTCCTCGGCCTTTGCGACTTCGAGGTTTCTCTCGATGTATTCCTCGGTGACCTTCCTCGCCTGCTCTTTTGTCTGGCCGGCCGGATTGATCTCGTCGTCGTACATAATATGGAGAGCGTAGTATTCCTTGTATTCGGGGTATATGCCGTAGGCCGCGAAACCGCCGCCCTGGCCGTTGCCCCTGTCGTGCTGCAGCGCGATGGATTTCCTGATTATCTCGCCGGAAACCCTCTGCCCGTCCGTGTTGATGAGGCCGGACAGGCCGCAGCCTGAAATATCCTTTTCCCACCAGTGGTTCATTTTTTAATCTACCTCCAAAGGCCTATAACAATCTGAAAAGCTATTTTTTAAGTAACTTCTTCCAGTCCTCGGTGCCCGTCTTCGGCGCGTCCTTCATGCCCAGCTTTTTCCTCTGGGACTTGGACGGCTCGCCGAGCTTTCCGGTCTGGTTGAACATATCCATCGCCTTCTGCGTGACAGGCTGCGCGCATCCCTGACCGATGGCCAGCTGCTTCAGCTTGTGGAACACCTTTTCCATACCGTAGCACTGCGGGCAAAGCTCCACACAGGTGTGGCACTCGACGCAGCGCCATACATCGGGGTCCTTTACAAGCTCGGACATATCCTCCGTAAGCACCCTCTTCATCATCGAATGGAGGTTGACCCCCTCGACATTGAGCGTGACGGGGCAGTCGTTCATGCAGGCCCCGCAGGCGACGCACCGCTCTATGGACGGGATATCGAGGCCCGCCTTTGCGCGGAGGTGCTGGTCGAGGTTTTTCTCCCGCTTCCCGAGGAAGGCCGAGGCGTCCACCTTGTGCATGTCCATGCCGATCTCCTCCGGGGAGAAGCCCATGGCGAGCGCAAGGAGTTCCTGGTAGGATATTACCGGGATGTTGTACTTTTCGCCGGAACGGGCGAGCATGAACTGCTGCATATCGTACTGGCTGTAACATGAAGGGCAGACCGTCGTAAGCGCGTCGGCTTCGAGGGATTTAAGCTCCTGGAGCTTCCTCCTGACAAGGTCCTGGCCTTCGGACGCGTTGCCCACATTGGACAGGCCGCCGCCACAGCAGAGCATCTTCGTGGAGTAGTCGAGCGTCTTGGCGCCCAGGACCTTGACAAGGGCCTCAAACTTCACCGGCTTGATCGGGTCGTCAAATTTCAGCACATGCGCCGGGCGCATCATATGGCATCCGTAATGGACGCCTATCTTCATGCCCTTCAGCGGCCTCTTTACGTATGTAGCGATCTTGGCTGGCGAAAGGACATCGTGGAAGAGTTCGAGCAGGTGCAGGACTTTAATCTTGCCGGTATAGGTAAGACCTATCTCGGCAAGCTTTTCGTTAACGGCGGCCCTGGCGGCAGGGTCCTTCTTAAGCTCCGCCTGGGCGCTCTTGAGGGTGCCATAGCAGCCGTTGCACGGGGTAACAAGCTCAGGCAGGCCCGACGCCTCGGCCACCGCGAGGTTTCTCGCCGCGGTCAGAAGCCAAAGTTCATCGCCCATGCTCTTTACCAGCTCCTTCTCGGGGCAGCAGGTAAAGCCGTCGATGTCTACGATGCCTAATTCCATCCTCTCGGCGACAAGCCTTACGGCCTTTTCCTGGAAGGCAAAACGGGCAGGTATGGTACATCCCCAGAAAAACGCGTAACTCTTCATAGAACTCCTCCAAAAAAATATCCCCCCTCACGAGGGGATTTCCATCCTATGCGAACGCCAGCATAAAGTCAAGATTTTTTTCAGGCCAGAGGGCCAGCGGTAATTGTCCGAAAGATATGACTATACGGGTATTTTTTCAGCCCTTCTCCAAAGATGAGAAACCCATATTGAAAAACGCCGTTTTAGCTTGTGAATTAAGCACTTGACTTTCAGGCGGATTTGATTTAAAAATCAATATCCGAGTTTATGTTTTGACCATTGTCGACTTGATGGCCCGCCGGAGAAAATCCGTGCAGGGCGGGGGCGAGCTAAATGAGAGAAAGATTGAAGAATCTGACCATTGGGCAGAAGCTTGTAGTCATACAGGGTACCATAGTCGTTGTGGTACTCGCCTTCTGCGGCATCCTCGCCAAAAATTACACTTCCAACTACATGGAAAAAATCATGGAGACCGAGCTTTCCAGCAAGACGCAGCTCGTCATCGGCATGATGGATACCTATAATTCAGCTCTTACTCAAAGTTCTGAAAGGCTGAACAGGACTTTTTCTTCCTACTTCCCGAAGAATGCATCCCTCAATACTTCCCAGACGGTAATGATAAACGGCACGCCCACCCCCGCGCTGAAGCTGGGAGGCAAGGCCGTCAACCTCGATTTCTCCGAAGTAGACCGCTTTACCGGGATAACCGGGGCGGTCGCTACAATATTCGCCAAGTCCGGCGAGGATTTCGTCAGGGTGACGACCTCGCTCAAGAAAGAGGACGGCTCCCGCGCCATAGGGACTTTCCTCGGCAACAAGCATCCCGGCTTCAAAAACCTTATGAGCGGCAAGCCTTACACCGGCAAGGCAACGCTGTTCGGCCGAGACTATATCACCAAATACACCCCGATATTCGACGATTCAGGGAACACGATAGGGATATTCTTCATCGGGCTGGACTTCACGGAAGGGCTTAAA
>DASXVI010000093.1:0-4412 GCA_036504315.1 Nitrospirota bacterium | reverse complement strand
CCCGGCTGCGGGCCGAGGTCGATATAGTACGGCACTTTCTTGCCGCCTGCCTCCGTCTCGCCGACGAGCTGCTCCTTCGTCTCGAAGTTACCGTCTCCGTCCTTGTCAAGCAGGCGGTACTCGTAGGGCGGCTTGCCCTTCGGCGCGACATCATACCTGAACACGGCCCCGTTAACGCTGAATTGCCTGACGAGTTCCCCGTCCGGCTCCTTGTATGTCCTGATGGTTATCTCGGGCGCGCGCGTCATGTCCTTCCGGCCGGCTACGACCTGCTTTTCCTCAAGCGTCAGCGTCGCCTTCGAGAGGTCCGGGACGATGTAGTTTTCCGCCGCGGCTGCACTGGAAGTTATAAGCGTGAACGCTATAAAAAATATAACCCTTGTTAACATGCCGGCCTCCTTTCTTATAATTATAACAGGGCGGCCGACATTTATGTCCCGCATAAAAAAACCGCCCGTTTGGGCGGTTGATTTATTTAGAAGTCCATCTGCTTTCGGACGACCTTGCCGACGACCCTCATGTCCTTCATCAGCTCGGCGTCCTCGTATTTGGGGTTCAGCGGATGCATTATCCAGACGCCCCTGTACTTTTTGAGCTGCTTGAAAGTAGCATCGTCGGACGAATCATTTTTTATGACTACATAATCCCCAGGCTGGGCCTGGATATCCGGGTCTATTATCACTATTTCGTTCTCGAAGAAAAGGGGCTCCATGGAGTCTCCCTTAACTTTCAGGGCGAAAAGATGCTTAGCCTGGAGGTCCGTCTCGACATAGTCCTCGGCAACCCCAGGGTATGGGTACTGGTCCGAACCTGAACCAAAGCCTCCCGCCTGCACCCAGGAAAGCAGGGGTACTTTGTTGTAGACTGCGGGCGTTTCCCGGACTACCCTCTTCTCGAAGTATTCCTTGAACTCGAGCGGGGCCTTCTGGTGGTACGCGGTAAACAGAAGGTCGTTCTGCTCGATGCCGAGTTTTCTGGCATACACAAGCAATTGCTCGTCCTTGGGGATATGGTCCTCACCAACGACTTTCCGGAGAAGCTCGTAAGGGAGCTGGAGAGTCTGAGCGGCTTCCTTTACCGTTGAAAACCCTTTCCTGT
Source organism: Nitrospirota bacterium (assembly GCA_036504315.1). Classification (GTDB taxonomy): domain Bacteria; phylum Nitrospirota; class JACRHJ01; order JACRHJ01; family JACRHJ01; genus DASXVI01. The sequence continues at coordinate 3,314 of DASXVI010000093.1, read as the reverse complement.
TTATTGCTTCCTTAATCTTCTGAGCAACCGTCTTCATATTGCCTCTCTCTAAGCCAGTAACGAGTCAATCTTTGACTTCAATTGCGCCTTTGGCACCGCGCCGACGACCTGGTCGACCACGGTACCGTTTTTGAAGAACATCAGCGTGGGTATACCCATTATACGGTACTTGCTGGCTATATCCGGGTTTTCATCGGTGTTCAGCTTGCATACCTTTAACTTCCCGTCATACTCCGATGCCAACTCCTCGACAATAGGGCCAACCATCTGGCAGGGTCCGCACCATACGGCCCAGAAATCTACCAGAACTACACCGGCATCCTGCAGGACTTCCTTGTCCCAAAGGGCGCTGGTAACCTTTAAAGCTTTTTCACCCATGTTCGAGCACCTCCCTTAATCTGTTAATCCTGTTCCAAGTTTAGGATAAAAAGTATTTGTTGTCAACAAAATTGGCACAAAAGAAGGCCCCCGCCATATGACGGAGGCCTTTTAATAAAACCTTGTTTGTATTTACTGTTTAATACATGCCGCCCATGCCGCCCGGCATACCGCCTGGCATGCCGCCGCCTTCTCCCTTTTCTTCCGGGAGGTCGGTTATCATGCACTCGGTGGTCAGCATCAGGCCGGAGACCGAGGCGGCGTTAAGAAGCGCCGTCCTGGTTACCTTGGTCGGGTCGATGATGCCGGCCTTGACCATGTCCACATAGGTCTCGGATGCAGCGTCGAAGCCTTCGTTGGCCGGCAGTTCACGGACCTTCTGGACTATAACCGAGCCTTCGAGGCCTGCGTTGTTGACTATCTGACGGATCGGCTCCTCAAGCGCCCTCTTGACTATCGTGACGCCTATCTGGAGGTCGCCGCCGAGCTTGAGCTTGTCGAGGGCCGGTATGCAGCGCAGCAGTGCGACGCCGCCGCCCGGAACGATGCCTTCTTCGACGGCCGCGCGTGTTGCGTGGAGCGCGTCTTCAACGCGGGCCTTTTTCTCCTTCATCTCGGTCTCGGTAGCCGCACCGACCTTGATGACGGCGACGCCGCCGACCAGCTTCGCAAGGCGCTCCTGGAGCTTCTCGCGGTCGTAGTCGGAGGTGGTCTCCTCCATCTGGGCCTTAATCTGCTTGACGCGGCCCTGTATCTTGTCTATCGAGCCCGCGCCCTCTATGACGGTGGTGTTATCCTTGTCGACATGGATCTTCTTGGCCTGGCCAAGGTCCGCGATGGTCACATTCTCGAGCTTGAGGCCCAGGTCCTCGGAGATAACCTGGCCGCCGGTCAGGATAGCGATGTCCTCAAGCATGGCCTTGCGCCTGTCGCCGTAGCCCGGCGCCTTTACCGCGCAGCAGTTGAGCGTGCCGCGGAGCTTGTTCACGACGAGCGTGGCCAGGGCCTCGCCCTCGATGTCCTCGGCGATTATGAGGAACGGCCTGCCGGACTTGGCAATCTGCTCAAGGACCGGGAGGAGGTCTTTCATCGAGGATATCTTCTTCTCGTGGATGAGGATAAGCGCGTTGTCGAGGGCGGCCTCCATCCTCTCAGGGTCCGTAACGAAGTATGGGGAGAGGTAGCCGCGGTCGAACTGCATGCCCTCAACGACATCCAGCGAGGTGGACATCGACTTGGCCTCTTCGATGGTGATGACGCCGTCCTTGCCGACCTTGTCCATCGCCTCGGCGATAAGGTCGCCGATGGCCGAGTCGTTGTTCGCCGATATAGTGCCTACCTGTGCGATTTCCTTCTTGTCCTGGGTCGGCTTGGATAGCTTCTTCAGCTCGTCGAGAACTACCTGCACGGCCTGGTCGATGCCCCTCTTCAGGTCCATCGCATTGGCGCCGGCGGTAACATTCTTGGAGCCTTCCCTGTATATTGCCTGCGCAAGGACGGTAGCGGTAGTGGTGCCGTCGCCGGCGACATCGGAGGTCTTCGATGCGACCTCGCGGACGAGCTGGGCGCCCATGTTCTCGTACGGGTCCTTAAGCTCGACTTCCTTGGCGACGGTAACGCCGTCCTTGGTGATGGTCGGTGCGCCGAACTTTTTGTCGATTACCACATTCCTGCCCTTTGGGCCGAGTGTGGCCTTCACGGCGTCGGTAAGCTGAGAGACGCCGCTCAGGATTTTGGCCCTGGCCTCGTCGGAAAACAGAAGCTGCTTTGCCATTGTTCTATTCCTCCCTTAAATTTATTTGCCGGAATTTCGGATTTATGAAAGTATTCCCAGGACTTCTTCTTCTTTGACGATCAGGTACTCATCGGCCTCAACCTTTATCTTGCTGCCGGCATACTTGTCGAACAGGACGATATCGCCGACCTTGATTTCCTTTACATCCTTGCCGACCGCCTCGACGCTGCCCCTCTGCGGCTTCTCTTTCGCGGCGTCCGGAATGTAGAGTCCCCCGGCAGTCTTGTCAACTTCTTCAAGGAACTTTACGAATACCCTGTCACCTAACGGCTTGAATCCCATATTTCATTCTCCTTTCGATTTTAGAGTTTTTATTAGCACTCACCGTGTATGAGTGCTAATCGATACAAAATATACCACAAAAAAATTCAAAGTCAAGGATTATGCAGATTATACCAGAAAAAACTGAAAGATTATTTGAAGAAAGCTTTTATTAGCTTTATCAAATAGTTAGAGAATAGACAAAAAGAAGGAGGACCGGAATAAACCGGCCCTCCTCTTAATGCTTTTTTCGGCGTGGTTACTTCTTGACCGGGGGCATGCTCTTCAGGATATTGAGACCTTTGAGCAGGTCCTTAGCCCGCTGAAGCTGGTAGTCCTCGTCGTCGGTCTTCTCGACTATATCCGGGGTATTTATCGGTACCTCGTTGATCTTCGGCTCTTTCTTCTTCATGTCGTCATCGCCGGTGGGGACGGATATCTTCTCGCCGGTATCCTTGTCCTCTTTGAGAGTCTCGTTGTTCAAGTGCCTTTCGAGGTCCTTCTCGCGGAGCATATGCAGGTCGTCCTTCTTTGCCTCGGCGGCCTGCGGCTGCTTCACCTCGATATCGGGCTTGATGCCGGTGTTCTGGATCGAGCGGTCCTTCGGCGTGTAGTATTTCGCCGTCGTGAGCCTGAGGCCGGAGCCGTCCGACAGGCCGATTACCGTCTGGACGGAACCCTTGCCGAAGGTCTGAGTACCCATTATCACGGCCCTGCCCCAATCCTGGAGGCATCCGGCGACTATCTCGGAGGCCGAGGCCGAGCCCTCGTTCACAAGGACCACGATAGGCACATCTGCCCTCGGGCTCTTGTTGTTCGTGAAGAACTCGTCCTTCTCGCCGCTTCTGCCCTTGATATAGACCACGAGCTTGCCCGGCGG
>DASXVI010000092.1:0-5333 GCA_036504315.1 Nitrospirota bacterium | reverse complement strand
AACCACTAACCATTCAGGCTTGGATTTACTCATTATATATTTAATAATTTTTACCATTGCACTCCTTTACAGCGTCCTAAACCTCAGCGCCCCTTTTGGCACTTCCGGGTCGGGGCTGATGCGTCTGTGGTCCTAATCTATCTGAAGAATTATATTACCGCTCCAGTCTTCATCCTTATTGGCCATAATACGATTACTAAATTCCGGTTTGAATAAAAGGGCAAGAGCCTTTAATGCTTTGGGCCAATGGTTCTTCCAGGGCGTCTGACGAACTAATTTATATGGTATAGCTCTGCCGTTAAACGACCTGACTATTGTTGCCATATCAAATGCCGCATCCAGGGACTCAAATATAATCAGAGCATTTAATTGCGGTGGGATTGATTCGGCAATGCCTTTAAGTACGGTAGGCTCAAAACCTTCTACATCGATTTTGATAACGCCTTTTGTGAGGTTCTTGTCTATCAGGTCTTTAAAAACATCATCGAGCGCTTCCGATGCTTTGCGTATTTCGATATCGACCGTAAAGTAATTGGAATCTATAATGCTTTCAAACTCGTCCTTATTCGCAAGGATGCGGTCATCGTAGGAATTTGATTTGTCTTTGATAAAAGCGCCGCCCCAGTTGTGCCGCGGGACTGTAAGGAGGCATTTTTTGTTTTCATCTCCGAGGCCGTAATTATTGATTCGATAGTCCGTTTTGTTGAGCGCGATGAGGGTATTAACTTCCAGAATTTTACAGCAGTACGGGTTCGGTTCGAACATATGGACCTGTTTAAACCTGTTGCCGGTTTGGCAGGATATCAGCCCTATATTTGCCCCTATATCAACCAGAAAATCGGAATAGCCCTCGTCCGCAAAATTATTGATAAGGCTCGTGATAACCGGTTCGTGTATTCCATTGATTTGAGGGTTGATGGAGATGATGTCCCTGCCGCGCAAAAACAGGCTGGAGCTGTTTTTCGTCAGGCTTTTGAAGAATATTTTCCTGAACCTATGTACTAACACACTATTAAAAGATTCTTTAAAAAGAAAATTCAGAAAAGCGGGTTCGGATGTCCGGCTTGAATCTTGCGGTGCGCTGTTGGTCATTGCCGCTCTCTCGTTTGTGGATAAATGTACTCGAACTTGATTTACAGCGTCCTGAACCGCAATGCCCCTTTCGGGACTTCCGGGTCGGGGCTGATGCGGACCTTCATGCCGCCGGTAATGAAACCGAACTTCCTGATGTTCTCGCCGCGAATACCCTTGAAGACCGAAAGCTCGGTCGGGTTCACCAGAAACTCGACCGCGCCCGATTCGTTATCGGTAAGGATGGCAAGCATCTTCTCCATCGCGAGCGCCGAGCTTACGAGGTGCCCGAACGCCGGGTGATACGGCCCCGCAAGAAGCGACTCCTCAAGCTCCCTGCTCGGCTGCAGCCCCATTCGGGCGATGGATATGCCTTCGGCGTTGAACACCTTGACAGCCTCGGTGCAGAGCTGGACGGCCTCATCAAGCCCGAGCGATACATATTCCCCGGCCTTCCACAACTCCTCAAGAGGCGAGCCTATAATAACAAGGGTCGGGTATATCCTCACGAAATCCGGCCGCAGTATCGCGACCCGGTTGACCGACTTTATAAATGTTTCGGGCGTATCGCCCGGCAGCCCGGCCATCAACTGGATGCCCAGCTCCAGCCCGGCCGCGCGTATAACGGCGGCGGCGTTCACTGTGTCGGCGGCAGTGTGGCCCCGGCCCGACGCCTTCAGCACCTCGTCGTCCATCGACTGCGCGCCAAGCTCGATGCCCCGGACGCCGTAGCCGCGCAGGAAGTCCATATGCTTCTCATAGACGTAATCCGGGCGGGTGGACATCTTTATCCCGGCGGCAAACCCCTTCTGGATAAACGGCTGGACGGCCTGGAGGTACGCCTTCTGCTCTGTCAGGGGGAGGCCTGTGAAGCTCCCGCCGTAAAAGGCTATGACGGCATGGGCGGTATTTTCGCTTAAGTGTTCTTCGAGGAATTTGACGACTTCCTGCGGGGCAGGCGCGTCAGGCTGGCCGGTAATCCGTTTCTGGTTGCAGAAAACGCACTGGTTCGGACAGCCTCGATAGGGTATGAAGACCGGGATGATCAGGTTTTTCCTGGAGGACATCTTTTCTCCCGGATGGATGGTAATTTCTCTTTTTGCTTAAAGCTCTTTTATTGCCCGGAGCGCCTCGCCGGCAGCCATCTGCTCGGCCTCCTTCTTGCTTTTGCCGGTGCCGCGCCCGAGTATCTGGCCGCCTGCCTCGATCTCGACCTCGAAGACCTTCATGTGGTCCGGGCCGGTCTCGCCGGTAACCGTATACTTGGGGAGCATACCGAAACGGCTCTGGCTCTTTTCCTGAAGGACGGTCTTGTAGTCGAAGACCTGCCCGTTTGCCGCGAGCTCGATAATCTCATCTTCGAATTTTTCGCGGACTACCCGGTAGGCCTCAGCCATCCCTCCGTCGATGTAAATCGCGGCAAGTATCGCCTCGACCGCGTTGGCAAGAAGCGAGCTTTTTGCCCTGCCGCCGGTCTGCTCCTCGCCCCTGCCCAAAAGCAGGTAGGAACCAAGCGAAAGGTTCCTCGCCACAAACGAGAGGTTGGTCTCGCTGACGACAATCGCGCGGAGCTTCGAGAGCTCGCCCTCGGGGCTTTCAGGGCAGACCCGCATTATTATGTCGCTGGTGATAAAGTCAAGTACCGTGTCGCCCAGAAATTCGAGACGCTCGTTGTGGCCGATTGCCCCGAGCCTGTGCTCATTGGCGTATGACTTGTGCGTCAACGCCTGTCTCAGCAGGCCCGGGTCCTTGAACCGGTACAAGAGCTTTTCTTCGAGTTCCTTGAGGTCGTCAGCAGGCATATTGCTTTTTAACCGTTGAACCTTTTTATTATCAGACAGCCGTTTGTGCCGCCGAACCCGAAGGAGTTGGAGAGGACCGCGTCCACCTTCACGTCCCTCGCCGTATTCGGCACATAGTCCAGGTCGCATTCGGCGTCCGGGGTCTCGTAATTTATCGTAGGCGGTATCTTGCCGGTGTTGATCGCCTTGACCGCGAATACGGCCTCGACCGCGCCCGCCGCGCCCAGCATATGCCCGGTCATGGACTTTGTAGAGCTGACCGGCACCTTGTATGCTTGCTCGCCAAGTACGCTCTTGATAGCCATCGTCTCGAACTCGTCGTTGAACTTAGTCGAGGTCCCGTGCGCGTTGACATAGCTGATGTCCTCGGGGTTCATCCCGGCGTCGTCCATGGCCATCTTGATGCAGCGCGCCGCACCCTCGCCGTTCGGGGCCGGTGTGGTCATGTGGTACGCGTCGCCTGTCAGGCCATAGCCGACGAGCTCGGCAAGGATGTTCGCGCCGCGCGCCTTTGCGGACTCCATCTCCTCTAAGACCATCACGCCCGCGCCCTCGCCCATGATAAACCCGTCGCGGCCCGCATCGAACGGACGGCTCGCGCGTTCAGGCTCGTCATTGCGGGTGGAGAGCGCCTTCATGGCGTTGAACCCGCCGATGCCCATGTGGGTGATGCAGGCCTCGGTACCGCCCGCTATCATCGCGTCGGCGTCGCCCCTCTGGATTATCCTGGCCGCGTCGCCTATATTGTGTGTGCCCGTCGCGCAGGCAGTTACGACCGCGGAGTTCGGGCCCTTCGCGCCGAATATCATCGATATCTGGCCGGACGCGAGGTTGATTATCAGCATCGGGATAAAGAACGGGGTAATCTTCTTGGGCCCCCGCTCCATCATCGTAACATGGTGCTTCTCGATTGCGATAAGCCCGCCCATGCCCGAGCCGACCATTACGCCGACCTTCGCCGCGTTCTCCTCGGTGACCTGAAGGCCGGACTGCTCCATCGCCATCCTGGCCGCGGCTATCGAGAAATGGATGAAGCGGTCCATCTTCTTTATCTCTTTGGCCTCGATGTAATTGGCCGGGTCGAAGCCTTTTACCTCTGCGGCAATCTTAGTAGTGAACTCAGCCGGGTCAAACTGGGTAATCGGCCCGACGCCGCTCTTTCCTTCGAGCAGTGCACCCCATGTCTCCTCGACGCCTATGCCGAGCGGGGTAACGGCGCCCATGCCGGTTATGACCACCCTTCTCTTTTCCAAGGACAACCTCCGCCTTAAAATTAAAAACAAGGGACCCCTTTAGACTGCCGGGGGTCCCCTGCGAAACTGCCTGAAATATACTCCCGTAAACTTAGGCTTTAGACCTTGCCGGCGATGTAGTCTATCGCGTTCTGGACGGTCGCCATCTTCTCGGCGTCCTCTTCCGGTATTTCGATTCCGAATTCCTCTTCGAAAGCCATGATAAGCTCGACGGTATCAAGGGAATCCGCACCCAGATCGTCTATAAAGGAAGCTTCAGCGGTAACCTCGGTCTCCTCGACGCCCAGCTGCTCGGCTATTATCTTCTTTACTTTCGCCTCGACTGCCATTTCTTTCACCTCCAATAAATTAACTTCTTTTGTCTGATTTGCGTTATCGGCCCAAAACTGCCCCGGGCGTCCTTTTGAGGGGCATTATACCTTAGTATAATAGCCGCCGGAAAACTACATGTACATCCCGCCGTTGACATGGATTACGCTGCCGGTAATATAGGCCGCGTCGTCGGATGCGAGAAACTTGACCGCGCCCGCGATGTCCTCGGGGGTGCCGAGGCGGGAAAGCGGTATCTGCTTCGTCAACTCCTCGCGGACCTTCTCTGAAAGCGCCTGCGTCATCGCGGTGTCGATAAAGCCGGGGGCCACGGCGTTGGCCGTGACATTGCGCGAAGCGTACTCGCGGGCTATGGTCTTGGTAAGGCCTATCAGGCCCGCCTTGGAGGCGACATAATTAGCCTGGCCTGCGTTGCCCATCGCGCCCACGACAGAGGCGATGTTGATTATCCTGCCGGTCCTCGCCTTGGACATATGCTTCAGGGCGGCCTTGGCGCAGTTGAACGAGCCCTTGAGGTTGATATCCAGCACCAGGTCCCAGTCCTCTTCCTTCATCCGCATGATGAGGTTGTCCCGGGTGATGCCTGCGTTGTTCACGAGTATGTCCAGCTTGCCGAACTCGGCGACGGTGTCGTCCACCATCTTGACGGCGTCTTCACCGCTGGCAACATTGCCCTTGAAGGCGGCGGTCTTCACGCCGTAGGAGTTAGCCAGCTCGGCGGCGGTCTCCTGGGCCTTTTCAAGGTTAATGTCTGATATGGCCAGGCCGCAGCCGGCCTTCGCCAGTTCTACGGCTATCGCCTTGCCAATACCCTGCGCGGACCCGGTGATAAGAGCCGTCTTGCCTTTTAAGCTCATGTTTCTCTCCAGTGCCAATG
>DASXVI010000091.1:0-4689 GCA_036504315.1 Nitrospirota bacterium | reverse complement strand
TGCCCGCGCTGGCAGCTTGTGGACGAGGGCGGAAACCAATGCAGGGGGCCGGAGGGCGGCACTAAATGTTCGGTTGCCTGCCCGGGCAGCATGTTCGCAGTCGGCGGCGCGATGGGTAGTATGGCGCGTGCGTTGATGGGCTTCATCCCGTCCGGGATACAGCGCAGGCTGAAGCAGGCCGTCCGCGACGGACGCCTCAGGGATGGGAGTGCCGATGCCGGAAAATTTGTCAGGCGCGCCGGATATCTGCGGGAAATGCTGTCGCTTGCGGACGCCATGGTTGCCCCGTCAAATTATGTCAGGGACATATTCATTGAAAACGGCTTTGACGCCGCAAAGATACATGTAATTCCGCACGGCATCGCGTTGCCGGAATGCATGCCGGTTACACACTCCGATAAGGTCCGGTTCGGATACATCGGCAGTTTTGCCCCGCTCAAAGGAGTAGGGATGCTGGTTGACGCTTTCTCCAACCTTGGTACTGGCGCCGAGCTGCACATCCACGGCCACGGCGGCGAGAACCATGACCTGATAGTCGGGCGGCTGATGGAGCGGGCCGCCGGCAAAGCGGTATTCTTCCATGGCAGGTACGAGCGCGAGTCGCTCGGCGGACTGCTCGCCGGGCTGGATGCGGTTGTCGTGCCGTCGATGTGGCCCGAGACTTTCGGCATAGTCGTCCGCGAGGCCTTGTCCTGCGGCGTGCCGGTTATAGTCTCAGACTGCGGGGCATTGCCCGAGGCAGTCAGGGATGGTATCGACGGGATGGTGTTTGCAAACGGAGATGCTGACATTCTTTCCCAGAAGATGCGAGCATTTATGGAATGCCCAGAACTCATTAAAATTTATTCATTATCTATCCATCAGGTAAAAAGCATTAAAGAACATGCGAGAGAGATAGTTGCGATTTACGAGGATTTGACTAAATGAACTTTTATTATTCACTAATTATGTTCTCTTTTGCCAGCATAGCAGTATTTATCGCCAGCTATCTTATTGCGTGCGCTACGGATAAATCATCCCTGCCCGTCCGTCTTTTGCTGACCTCAGTTTATTTCTTGTCATTGATAATAGTAATACAACAGTTAGCGGGAACTTTCAATGCGCTTAGACCTGTACCTGTTCTGTTCTTAGCCATAGGTTCTTCTACGCTCATTTCATTTGTAGCTTTAAAAAAAGGGGTATCGACAAAATCCAAGAATGATGTGGTAACTAACGAGATAAGTTTGTTCGGTGCTCTATCCATTTCAATAATTGTTGCACTCGGTTTTGCAAATATTTTTAAGAATGCATTCCATTTACCTATGGATTTCGATTCGCTTTTTTATCATCTGCCGCTAACAGCATCTATGATTGTTTCGGAAAGTACGGTGCACAACAGTGCCCCACTTTTATTTTATCCGAGCAACGCCGAACTGCTGTCTAATTGGCTTATTATGCCTTTCAGAGATGATATACTTTCTGCTTTCCAAAATGTAATCCCGTGGGTCATGGGCGTTTTATCTGCATATCTATTAGCTAAGAAATTTGGCGCATGTCGTGATGCCGCTCTTTTTTCGAGTGCTTTAGTAGCTGCCCTGCCGATTGTTTGTAAGCAGATATCCGACCAGTCAACAGACATGCTGTTGGCATTTTCATGGACGGCGTCTCTCTATCTGCTTCTTGAATATTTAAACTATAAGAATCAAAAATGGCTTGTTCCGGCATCGCTTGCCTGCGGTCTTGCTCTTGGCACGAAATATACCGGGATTTATTATTTTATGGGTTTCTTTATTATCCTTATATTTGGTATTTTGAATAAAGAACGGTGTAAAAAAGAGCATTTAAAAATAATAGCAATTTGTATCTCATCCGTTCTGGTTACGGGTGGTTACTGGTACTGCCGCAATTATTTTGTATTCGGGTCTCCTATTGCTCCGATAGGATTAGATCTAGGCAATATACATATTTTTGATTGGAATCCATCGATTGCACCGTATCGTTATCTTGAGAGGATGGCTGGGACTAGGCTTATAGATCATATGGCGGAACCTGATATGTTCCTCGCTTTTGTGAGGACTCTCGCATTCTATGACCCATTAAGCCTTGCCCTAATAGTGGTTGCCCCTATTTCATTATTTCTGCTTAAGAGACAATTTTTGAACTGGCATAGCGGGTTGATAGCATTTATATTGTCCGCTGCAGTGATATTTGTTCATCCGCTTATTACGAATCAAATAACCGGTGGTGAAACCATGACAAGGTTTTGTCTGCCGCTAATAGTAATATCTGCCGTTTTTTTTGCTATCGTTACTCACAAAGGATTGTCCGGTCCTTTTAGGCTGGCGACTATGTTCATGGCAACTATACTTTTATCAGCCGTTTTATATGGGCAGGGCCACATTTTATATAGGCAGGGCCATATAATTATTATTGGAATTTTATTAGTCTTATTAATTTTTACTTACTATATTTCGGTACATCCTGTCTATTTCAAAATGGCATTTATTTGTATTATTCTGTTTTCATTGATTTTTATAACTGGGGCAGGACAGACCCTCATTGATCAAAAAAATAAACTAAGAGCCGGGGAATATGGAAGATTAGAACCAAATAGTGAACCGACGTCGCTTTTTCAATTTTTCGACAAAAACATTCATGATAAGAGTTTAATGATTATTGGATCAGTACGATACCCATTCTTAGGCCCGTCTTTCTCAAACAGGTGGGTGCAGATTGCAAATCCAGAGTTGTTGTTAAAGGGCGTATTTCACCAGGAAGAGAATCCGGATATTATAGTAATTACTCAATACAACATGAAGGGGGATTTTGGTTGGAAATTGAGGAGAATAGATGAAATATTTGCAACTAATAAGTTGAAATACAAATTGATATTCACCGACCATTTTGCACGCGTATATAAAGTAAATAAGGATGGTGAGATATGAAGGCTCTTATCATGGCTGGCGGGCAGGGAACGAGGTTCTGGCCTTTATCGAGAGAGCTTTTTCCGAAGCAGCTGCTGAAGCTTGGCAACGAGCACACGCTGCTTCAGCAGACGGTGCTACGGCTTGACCCGCTGATTAAGCCGGCCGACATATTCCTGATAGTGAACGACCGCCTTGAACAGGATGTAAAATCCCAGATGCGCGAGGTATCACGCCTCGCATCCGGCGGAAACATAATCCTTGAGCCCGTCCCGAGGAATACGGCGGCTGCGGTCGGGTTCGGCGCGGTAAAGCTGGAGCATTCCTTCCCCGGCTGCACGATGGCTGTGCTCCCGTCCGACCATGTAATAAAGGAGAAGGCCCTGTTCCATGCCGCGCTCAGGAAGGCGGAAAAGCTCGCCGCCGAGGGATGGCTGGTAGTATTCGGCATAAGGCCTTCGAGGCCGGAGACCGGCTATGGCTACATTAAGGGCGGGGAGAAGATAAGGCCCGGCGCGAGCCGCGTCGAGATGTTCGTCGAGAAGCCCGACCTTGCCACAGCGGAGCAGTATCTGGCCTCAGGCGAGTATTACTGGAACAGTGGCATGTTCGTCTGGAAATCCGAGGTGATACTCGACGAGATAAAGCACCATATACCCGCCCTCTACAAGGGCCTCAAAAAGATTTGGGGCGCGCTCGGCACCGGCAAGGAGGCCGCCGTCATCCGCAGGGAGTTTGAGAAGATGGAGGCGGTCTCCATAGACTACGGCGTGATGGAGAAGGCGAAGAAGGTCGCGGTCGTCCCGGTAGATTTCTCTTGGTCGGACCTGGGAAGCTGGAGCGCGGTCGAGGAGGTCATCGAGCCGGACTCCGACGGCAATGTCACAATAGGCAAGGTAGTAGCCCGCGGCTGCAAGGACACCACCTTCTATGCCGAGGACAGGCTTGTCGGCGCGATAGGGCTTGAGGGGATGGTGGTAGTAGACACGGAGGACGCGACGCTTATCTGCCGCAAGGACAAGGCCCAGGAAGTCAAGGAGCTTGTCGGCACGCTGAAGGAGCGGGGGTTTGCGGAGTATATCTGCCACAAGACCGTCCAGAGGCCGTGGGGCTCGTACACCGTTATGATGACCGGGCCGATGTATAAGATTAAGCGGATTGAGGTGAAGCCGGGGGCGAAGCTGTCCCACCAGCTCCATCACCACAGGAGCGAACACTGGATAGTAGTCGCGGGTACGGCACTCGTAACGAACGGCGACAGGGAATACAATGTCCACGTGAACGAGTCCACCTTTATCCCGATGTCCACTCCGCACCGTCTGGAGAACCCCGGCAAGGTGTCCCTCCAGATAATAGAGGTGCAGAACGGCGAGTACCTTGAAGAGGACGACATCGTCCGCCTTGAGGACATTTACGGCCGCAAGGAGTCCTGAGGGCATGCCGGGCTTAAATGGCCAGAAGGTCACGGCTGTGATGGTTACCTGGAACAGCGCCGGCACTTTATCGGGCCTGCTCGACAGCCTTCTTGCCGACGGCGCAGTATCCGAGATAATAGCCGTAGATAACGCCTCGACAGACGGGACGCGGGAACTGATAAAAGAGAAGTACCCCGCCGTAAGGTTGATAGAAAATCCGGTCAATACGGGTTTTGCCGCAGGTGCCAACAGCGGGATAAGGCTCGCATCCGGCAGCCTGATATTCCTCGTAAACCCGGACATATCCTTTGCGCCGGGTTTTATCGGTTCCCTTTCGCGGGCTTTGCTTGAGGACGGTGGTACGGGCGCAT